>NZ_AJQY01000030.1:0-12925 GCF_000296875.1 Streptococcus sp. GMD1S
TTGTTGGACTGGGATTCGGTTTAGCTATTTTTGATACGCGTTTAATCAAGCAATCTCTAGAGGTTTTATTGACTCAAGTGTTGGTCAGTTTGCTTGTCTCGACTCTGTATTTCTGGATTTCTCCCTTGTCTTATGCAAGTAGCGAGTTGATCGCACGAACCTCTCCAACCATTTGGGATGTTCTCATTGCTATTGCTGGTGGGATTGCTGGTGTGATCGGTTCAAGGAAAAAAGAAGCAAACAATATCGTGCCAGGAGTAGCCATTGCTACAGCTTTGATGCCGCCTATCTGTACTGCTGGCTATGGTTTAGCTAATGGGAAT
Source organism: Streptococcus sp. GMD1S (assembly GCF_000296875.1). GTDB lineage: Bacteria > Bacillota > Bacilli > Lactobacillales > Streptococcaceae > Streptococcus. The sequence goes on from NZ_AJQY01000030.1 coordinate 324, forward strand.
GTACGATTTTTATTGGGGGCTCTCTATCTTTTCTTGATCAACTGTGTCTTTATCATGCTAGCCAACATTGTTGGAACAAGAATTTTGATGAGAAAATCTCCTTTAACTTCATTTAAAGAGCTGAGCATTAAAATGAGAATTGGCTTGATTTCTTTGATTGTATTGTTGATTCTTCCAGCTAGCTATTCGGCAGTTACTCTGACAATAGAACAAGCGCGCAAAGAAGGGATCAAACAGTTTGTAGGAAAAGAGTTCGCCAATTATACGGTTATTAATCAAGTCTACAAGTCAAGTAACAATGAATTGGTCTTGACGGTTGTTGGAGATCCGATTTCAGAAGAAGAATTAGAAACACTCCACCAAAAACAAGCCTCTTACGGTATTCAATCTGTTCAATTGAAAGTGAATCAAGTTCAGAACTCGCCAACATTAGATAGTGAAGCGACCAAGGAATTTTATGAAAACATTGACAAGTATATTGATCAAAAACTCTCTGAAAAAGATTCACAAAACGATCTCGTAAAAGAAAATGAAGCAGACAAGGATTGAGGACAATGAACTGAATCGGTTTTTACGCCGTGTTTTTCTTGTATCTTCCTCTTTCTTACTTATAGCAGGTTGTTTTTGCTTGAATAAGAAATAAATTAGAAGTTCTATCATCTAAGAAAAATGATGAAAAAAATCATTTAACTAATGGTGTGAACGTTTAGTGTTTATCAGCTCCATTCTCTGTAATTTTGGGGGTAAAATCCACACCATTTAGATAAAATTAGTTGAATTTGATTGGAAAAACGCTTTTATAAAAGCGGAGAAAAGTCTTGATATTACGCTGTTTTTAGTCCAACTGAAATTCATACTTTCCAAACCAGGTCTTAAGAAAAAAGGTAGAGAAAAAGGTAGAGTTTGGATTGAAATACAGTGCAATATATCGCATTTGGCAAAAAGAAAAAACGCTTTAAATCAGCGTTTTTCTTATGTATTGATTCGTATTGAACCCCTACTTAACTTCTGTAAACACTACGTGCTTGCGAAGTTTTGGTGAGTATTTCTTCAATTGAAGACGGTCTGGAGTGTTACGTTTGTTTTTAGAAGTAAGGTACAAGCGTTCACCAGATTCTTTGTGTTCAAGTGTGATATTTACGCGCATGGTATCTCCCTTCTATTATTCAGCTGATGCAGCTTTAGCGATTTTACGTCCTTTGTAGTATCCTTTAAGTGATACGCGGTGAGAACGTGAGTAATCTCCAGTAGTTTCGTCAAAGTTTACAGATGGAGCTGTTACTTTGTAGTGTGTACGACGTTTGTTTTTCTTCGCTTTTGAGGTGCGACGTGCAGGTACTGCCATTTTCTTTTCTCCTTTAGGTATTTAAATTCGATTCAATCTAGTGATTTTCATCAACCATACTAGGATAACACATTTTTTTTGTAAAGTAAAGTTACTTGACAAAAAAAGATAAAAAAATTAGAAGCTAGTAATCGAAATTTTCTGAAAATTCAAGAATTTTATTCTGTTCTTCATGCGGAAATTGTGCTATAATGGTAAAAACTGAAATGGGAGGGAACAAATGACAGAATTAGATACACGTCACCGCAGTAGCGTTTATGACAGTATGGTGAAATCACCAAACCGTGCCATGCTTCGTGCCACTGGAATGACAGATAAGGACTTTGAAACACCGATTGTGGGAGTGATTTCAACTTGGGCGGAAAATACACCATGTAACATTCACTTGCATGATTTTGGGAAATTGGCTAAAGAAGGTGTCAAATCTGCGGGCGCTTGGCCTGTTCAGTTTGGAACCATTACCGTAGCAGACGGGATCGCCATGGGAACGCCTGGTATGCGTTTCTCTCTAACATCTCGTGACATCATCGCGGACTCTATTGAGGCTGCGATGGGTGGTCACAACGTGGATGCCTTTGTCGCTATCGGTGGCTGTGACAAGAACATGCCTGGTTCTATGATTGCCATTGCCAATATGGATATTCCAGCTATTTTCGCCTATGGTGGTACTATTGCACCGGGAAATCTTGATGGCAAAGACATTGACTTGGTTTCTGTCTTTGAGGGTATCGGAAAATGGAACCATGGTGACATGACAGCTGAGGACGTGAAACGTCTCGAATGTAATGCCTGCCCTGGCCCTGGTGGCTGTGGTGGTATGTATACAGCTAATACCATGGCAACTGCTATCGAAGTTCTCGGTATGAGTTTGCCAGGATCTTCATCTCATCCAGCTGAATCAGCTGACAAGAAAGAAGATATCGAAGCAGCAGGACGTGCTGTTGTCAAGATGCTGGAGCTTGGTCTCAAACCATCAGATATCTTGACTCGTGAAGCTTTTGAAGATGCCATCACTGTAACTATGGCTCTCGGTGGTTCTACAAATGCCACTCTTCACTTGCTTGCCATTGCCCATGCGGCTAATGTTGACTTGTCACTTGAGGACTTCAATACGATCCAAGAGCGCGTGCCTCACTTGGCTGACTTGAAACCATCTGGTCAGTATGTCTTTCAAGACCTCTACGAAGTCGGTGGTGTCCCTGCGGTTATGAAATACCTCTTGGCAAATGGTTTCCTTCATGGCGACCGCATCACATGTACTGGTAAGACAGTCGCTGAAAACTTGGCTGACTTTGCAGACCTTACACCAGGCCAAAAAGTCATTATGCCACTTGAAAATCCAAAACGTGCAGACGGTCCGCTTATCATCTTGAATGGGAACCTTGCCCCTGATGGTGCGGTTGCTAAAGTATCAGGTGTGAAAGTGCGTCGCCACGTTGGACCAGCTAAGGTCTTTGACTCAGAAGAAGATGCTATCCAGGCTGTTCTGACAGATGAAATCGTTGATGGCGATGTAGTTGTTGTCCGTTTCGTTGGGCCTAAGGGTGGTCCTGGTATGCCTGAGATGCTATCCCTTTCATCCATGATCGTTGGTAAAGGTCAAGGAGACAAGGTTGCCCTCTTGACGGATGGACGCTTCTCTGGTGGTACTTATGGTCTGGTTGTCGGACATATCGCTCCTGAAGCTCAGGATGGTGGACCGATTGCTTACCTCCGTACAGGTGATATCGTTACGGTTGACCAAGATACCAAAGAAATTTCCATGGCCGTATCAGAAGAAGAACTTGAAAAACGCAAGGCAGAAACAACATTGCCACCTCTTTACAGCCGTGGTGTTCTCGGTAAATATGCCCATATCGTATCATCTGCTTCACGCGGAGCCGTGACAGACTTCTGGAATATGGACAAGTCAGGTAAAAAGTAAACTCAAAAAGCAAGCCATTTTGGCTTGCTTTTTTTCATCTTCTTCAAAAATGATTTGCCTGCTTATACTCAATAAAAATCAAAGAGCAAACTAGAAAGCTAGGCGCAGGTTGCTCAAAGCACAGCTTTGAGGTTGGAGATAAAGCTGACGTGGTTTGAAGAGATTTTTGAAGAGTATTAACGAGGTGGCAGTCCAAGGGCAATACGGCCGTAGCGACTGATTCGTGTAATCTTCCAGGCAGGCGACCAGGTAACTTCAACCTTGACATCTTCGATACCCTCTATTTGTTTCAGACCTGCCACGATTTCGATAGGCAGGCTTTCAGCGCAATCACAGGCAGTATCGGTGAAGGTCATGACAATCTTACAGAGACCCGTTTCATCCAGATTGATTTCATAAATCAGTCCTAGATTGTAAACATCCAATTCCACATCTGTATCAAAAACCTTCTCTAGTTTTTCGATAATTTGGTCTTGTAAGGCCAAAGCGCGGTCATTGATTTTGATATCGTCTCTCATAACAGTCCCTCCACCTGATAAATATCCTCTATTTTCTCATAATTCTGACAATTTGGCAAGTTTTTGATGAATTTTCTGAAAAGACTCTCTTGAGATTTTCTGCTCTCACTGTTTTAATCCCTCTATTTGTGGTAAAATAAGACTATTAAGTTTAAAGAGGATTCCCTATGAAATTACAAAAACCAAAAGGAACGCAGGATATTTTACCTGCTGAGTCTGCCAAGTGGCAGTACGTTGAGGGCTTTGCCCGTGAAATTTTCAAGCGCTATAACTATGCAGAAGTGCGCACGCCTATTTTTGAGCATTACGAGGTCATCAGTCGCTCTGTCGGAGACACAACAGATATCGTAACCAAGGAAATGTATGATTTCTATGACAAGGGTGATCGTCATATCACCCTTCGTCCAGAAGGAACTGCGCCCGTTGTCCGTTCCTATGTGGAAAATAAACTCTTCGCACCAGAAGTGCAAAAGCCAAGCAAGTTCTACTATATGGGCCCTATGTTCCGTTATGAGCGTCCACAAGCAGGTCGTTTACGCCAGTTCCACCAGATTGGTGTCGAGTGTTTTGGCTCTAGCAATCCAGCTACCGATGTGGAAACTATCGCGATGGCAGCTTATTTCTTGAAAGAAATCGGCATCCAAGGTGTGAAATTGCACCTTAACACTCTGGGAAATCCTGAGAGCCGTGCGGCTTATCGTCAAGCCTTGATCGACTATTTAACACCGCTCAAGGAGACCTTGTCGAAGGATAGCCAACGTCGTTTGGAGGAAAATCCTCTCCGTGTCTTGGACTCTAAGGAAAAAGAAGACAAGGTAGCAGTAGAGAATGCGCCGTCTATCTTGGATTTCCTTGATGAGGAAAGCCAAGCTCATTTTGATGCCGTCCGTCAGATGTTGGAAAATCTGGGTGTAGACTATATCATCGATACCAATATGGTGCGCGGTCTGGACTATTACAACCACACGATTTTCGAGTTCATTACTGAGATTGAGGGCAATGACTTGACGGTCTGTGCGGGTGGTCGCTACGATGGTTTGGTTGCTTACTTTGGTGGTCCTGAAACTGCTGGATTTGGATTTGGCCTTGGTGTAGAGCGCCTGCTTCTCATTCTTGAAAAGCAAGGTGTGGCCCTCCCTATCGAAAACGCTCTAGATGTTTATATCGCAGTCTTGGGTGAAGGAGCAAATGTTAAGGCCTTGGAATTGGTACAAGCCCTTCGCCAACAAGGATTCAAAGCAGAGCGTGACTACCTCAACCGGAAGCTTAAAGCTCAGTTCAAGTCAGCCGATGTCTTTGCGGCTAAGACTCTCATCACGCTAGGGGAGAGCGAAGTCGAAAGCGGACAAGTGACGGTTAAGAACAACCAAACACGAGAAGAAGTTCAAGTGTCACTTGATGCTATCAATCAAAATTTCTCAGAAATCTTTGAAAAATTAGGCTTTTAATAGTAGAAAAACCGGTCAGGACCTTACTCCTGACCGTTTTCTTTTGCAAAATGACAAAAATCATAAACTTTTTGACAAATATACTTGTCAAAAAGAAAAAGATGTGTTACAATATAAGTAAGTTAAGAGTAAAGGAGAAAGGAATGCTTAAAAATCGTTTAAAAGAGCTTCGGGCTCGCGATGGTCTCAATCAGACCGAACTTGCCAAGCTAGCAGGAGTTTCCAGACAGACCATCAGTTTGTTAGAACGGGATGAGTACACCCCATCCATCGTTATTGCCCTGAAGATTGCTCAGATATTCCATGAGCCAGTCGAGTCAGTCTTTCGTATAGAGGAGGATGAGGAATGAATAAGTATAAAGTAATGTATTATGTAGTTGCCATAGCTCTATTAGTCAGCGTATTTCTACTGATTGGGATGGACCTAGGCTGGTTTAATCCATATCAAAGCGACCAATTTGTTTGGGCCTACTTTGCTCTCATCCCAGTAGTTGACTGGATTGAAAAGAAATTCAAAAATCTAGCAAGTGAAAAAGGAGAATGAATATGAAAGAGTTTTTAGCGGGTTTTCAAGTCGATACTGAGCACAAAGAACTTGCGGGTGTTTGTGCAGGTTTAGGAAATTATTTTAACATTCAAGCCAATATCGTTCGTTTGGTGACAGTCTTCTTGTTTCTCTCTTCTACGGAGATTGGTATTATAACAGTAACTCTCTATGCCTATCTAGCAGGTTGGCTTGGCAATGAACCCTTGGGGGATGGAGCAAAAAAAGCTAGAAACCAAGCTATTCTCTTACTTGCTGTTTGTTTGATTTTGGTGTCACTTGGAACAGAAGGCTTGACCGCTATCTTTGAGTCAGGTAAGGACTTTGGTCAGTGGTTGGTTGGATTAGTTTAGAAAGAGGATGAATATGAAAAAGAAACGTGGATTGTTATTTTTAATGGCTTTGATCTTGGGAGGCTTCTTGGGCATGTTTGCAGGGATGTTTAAGGCCTATACCGAAAACTATGGAACCATTTTAGATGTCAAAATCGTGATTCCATGGATATCATCTATTTGTTTACTGTTAGGTTTCATTAGTATGTTTTTGACTTTCGATTTCTTAAAGAAAAGCAGAAAATTTCACTCCTTGTATCAAGAGGAAATGGATGATGATCTGAATGAAACCTATTATGTACAAATGTATCGTAATCTCGAGTTTGGAACTATTGCTTTTAATAGTGCAGGCGTAGCGATTTTTTTGGCTCTTTTCATCTCAGGTAGTGAAGTAATTGTACTAAATATCAGCTCTATAACCTTATCTCTTTCTTTTTTGGCATTAGTGATGATTTTCAGTGCTCAAAAATATCTCTATAAGACCATTGCGATCGTTCGTCAGTTTGATTTGGAATTCTTCTCTACACCAAAAGATGTCTTGGGCTATATAAACTCTTACGATGAAGGGGAGCGCAAGGCTAATTTAGAACAGAGTTTTCGAATTTTATTCCAATTAAACCAGTATGTCTTGCCAACTCTCTATTTTCTAATCGTTCTCTTTTCCTTACTGACAGGAGAGATTCAGTTACTAGCCTTCTTGCTTGTAGGAGCGATCCATATTTATATCAATGTGATGCAATTACCTATGGTAAAACGTTATTTCAAATAGGAGTCTTTTATGAAATTACTTAAAAATCTTGGCTGGTTTCTTCTAGCTGTCCTATCCTTTTACTTTGGCTATGGTCTGATTCAGAGTATGGCTTTATCAGCGCTTGACCTAGGGGCTTCGATCTTTGGAGTCTTGCCACTCTATATCGCTCTGTCAGGGGCCTATGTTTATGGAGTTTACAGATGGTATCAGACAGAAAAGGTTAGCATCCAGACGACAGCTTTTAATCGTTATATCTGGTTGCCTACTCTGGTTTTGCTAGTGGCGATTACAGCTCAGTTCTTTTTGCCAGAAGATCCGTCAGTCAATCAACAAATCGTATCACAATTGACAGTTGCTCAGCCTGTATTTGGTTTCTTTATGGTGGTAGTCTTTGCTCCTCTGACGGAAGAACTCATTTTTAGAGGGATGCTGGCGCGCTATCTCTTTCCTAAGCAGAACAACAGCAAACAGACAGCTCTGTTTCTCCTCGTATCAAGTGTGCTTTTTGCCTTGATTCATTTTCCAGGGGCTTTGCAACAGTTTTTAGTTTATGCTAGTCTGGGATTGAGTTTGGGACTGGCTTATGTAAGCCGAAAAGGTCTTCTTTACAGCATTTCTCTCCACGCTTTGAATAATTTAATCGGCTTTTTGATGATACTCATGCTATAATAGAGTCAGGAGGTCACATGAAACGAGTAATTTTATTAGCAGTGATACAGGCGGTCGTTCTCTTCTTTATCATCGGGGCACTTGCCTATGCCTTTAAAGGCGACTTCTTTTACAACTATCTAGCGGTTGTCTTTGCGCCTATTGCAGGTGTCTTGCGTTTTGCGACAGCTTATGCGACGGAGATTGTTCTACCTAAAAAGGCAGCTGAGATTGCTGAAAAGCGTAAAAAAGGTTAAGAATCATAATCAGAGAATCCGATGACGTTTTCATCGGATTTTTTGTCTGTTCGTTTTGATTTCTAAAGACAATCAAACTTTTCTGCTGATTTTCATGAAGAGCCTGCGCTTTTATGGTAAAATAGTAACAGAATAAAAGAGGAGAGAAAACATGAAACGTAGTATGTATGCTGGTCGTGTTCGTGAGGAACATATCGGACAAGAGATTACTTTGAAAGGATGGGTTGGCCGTCGTCGTGACTTGGGTGGTTTAATCTTTATCGACCTTCGTGACCGTGAAGGAATCATGCAGTTGGTTATCAACCCTGAAAAAGTATCTGCAGAGGTCATGGCAACAGCTGAAAGTCTTCGCAGTGAGTTTGTCATCGAGGTGACTGGACAAGTCGTTGCGCGTGAGCAAGCTAATGATAAATTGCCGACTGGTGCAGTTGAGTTGAACGTGACAGCTTTGACGGTGCTTAATACAGCCAAAACAACACCTTTTGAGATTAAAGATGGGATTGAGGCCAATGACGATACACGTTTGCGTTACCGTTACCTTGACCTTCGTCGTCCAGAAATGCTAGAAAACCTTAAGCTTCGTGCCAAGGTGACCCACTCTATCCGTAATTACTTGGATGAGTTGGAGTTTATCGATGTGGAGACGCCATTCCTTTCGAAGTCAACGCCAGAAGGGGCGCGTGACTATTTGGTGCCATCTCGTGTCAATAAAGGGCATTTCTACGCTCTTCCTCAAAGTCCACAAATCACTAAGCAATTGTTGATGAATGCTGGTTTCGACCGCTATTACCAAATCGTCAAATGTTTCCGTGATGAGGACTTGCGTGGTGATCGTCAGCCTGAGTTCACCCAGGTCGACTTGGAAACATCCTTCCTTACGGAGCAAGAAATCCAAGATATTACAGAAGGATTGATTGCGCGCGTGATGAAAGAAACCAAAGGCATCGAAGTAACTCTTCCATTTCCTCGTATGAAGTATGATGATGCTATGGCCTTTTACGGTTCTGATAAGCCAGATACTCGTTTTGATATGTTGCTTCAGGACTTGACAGAAGTGGTTAGAGGTGTTGATTTCAAAGTCTTTTCAGAAGCACCTGCCGTTAAAGCTATTGTGGTCAAAGGAGCTGCGGATAACTACTCACGTAAAGACATCGACAAGATGACCGAAGTAGCCAAACAGTACGGTGCCAAAGGTCTTGCTTGGGTCAAGGTAGTTGAGGGAGAATTAAATGGACCAGTTGCCAAGTTCTTGACTGGGATGCAAGCAGAATTGACTGCAGCGCTTGGTCTTGAAGACAAGGATTTGGTTCTCTTTGTGGCGGATACGCTTGAAGTAGCAAATGCAACCCTTGGTGCCCTTCGTGGACGTATTGCCAAAGAGCTTGGCTTGATTGATAACGATAAATTCAACTTCCTTTGGGTGGTTGATTGGCCAATGTTTGAATGGTCTGAAGAAGAAGGTCGCTACATGAGCGCCCACCACCCATTTACCCTTCCACAGGAAGAAACAGCTCACGAATTAGAAGGTGATTTGGCTAAGGTTCGTGCCATTGCTTACGATATCGTCTTGAACGGTTATGAGCTTGGTGGTGGTAGTCTTCGTATCAACCAAAAAGACCTTCAAGAACGCATGTTTAAGGCTCTTGGTTTCTCATCTGAAGAAGCAAATGACCAGTTTGGCTTCCTTCTTGAAGCCATGGACTATGGTTTCCCACCACATGGTGGTTTGGCTATTGGACTTGACCGTTTTGTGATGCTCTTAGCAGGAGAAGAAAATATTCGTGAAGTCATTGCCTTTCCTAAGAACAATAAGGCAACAGACCCAATGACTCAAGCTCCATCAACAGTCGCTCTCAAACAACTAGAGGAACTCAGCTTACAAGTAGAAGAAGATGAAACAAGCAAAACGAATTAAGCGGTGGCGCTATTATCTGCGCCGCTTTGCTTATCAGATAAAAATCTTACGAGTTTTACAAAGTATCTCTCGGGAAAAATATGATGAGAAAGTATCGGCTTCTCTGGTTTATGGCTTTCTGTCAGCAGTAGCAGTCAATTTCTTTTTTCAACCAGGGCACGTTTACTCCAGTGGCGCGACGGGTCTGGCACAGATTATCTCTGCCTTGAGTAATCACTGGTTTGGTTTTTACATTCCGATATCGCTAACCTTTTATGCTATCAATTTTCCGTTGATGATTTTGGCTTGGTATCAGATTGGGCATAAGTTTACAATCTTTACCTTCATCACAGTATCCATGAGTTCTCTCTTTATCCAGCTTGTACCAGTTGTGACCTTGACAGAGGATCCCATTATCAACGCCCTTTTTGGGGGTGTTGTCATGGGCTTGGGGATTGGTTTTGCGCTCCGTAACAATATTTCTAGGGAGGTACAGATATCGTCAGTCTGACCATTCGAAAGAAAACAGGGAGAAATGTCGGTAGTATTTCTTTCTTAGTGAATGGGACGATTATGCTGATAGCAGGATTGACCTTTGGTTGGAAATACGCCCTCTACTCCATGATTACCATCTTTGTATCGAGCCGTGTGACGGATGCGGTCTTTACCAAGCAAAAACGTATGCAGGCCATGATTGTGACCAATAATCCTGACAAGGTAATCGCAAAAATCCATAAAAAATTGCACCGCGGAGCAACCATGATCCACGATGCAGAAGGGACCTATAATCATGAGAGAAAAGCAGTCTTGATTACGGTTATCACACGAGCAGAGTTTAATGATTTTAAACACATCATGAAACAGGTCGATCCGACAGCCTTTGTCTCTGTATCCGAAAATGTCCACATCCTCGGACGATTCGTAGAAACAGACAATTAATAATACTCAAAAGACCAGCCTTGGGGCTGGTCTTTATTTTTCGATAATTTTGTGTCCAATCAACTGGCGGTAACAAATCTGTTTATTGTTTTTAGCATCGTTGATGATCTGGAGAATGGTTTCAAAGGAAACGCGCCCAAGTTCTAGACTATTGATATCCACATAAGCTACGAGGTCAAGTCGAGGATTGACTGAGTCGAAGCTGAGGACAGGAACATCCAGTTTGTGCTTAGCGATATAGTCACAGGCTCCTTCGGCTAGGAGACTGTCGGTTGTGATGATAGCATCAATCTGCGGATCGTGATTGAATAGGAGTTCACTGAACTGATACCCTTTTTCTTCTAGAAATTCGGTTGCAAAGTAGATTAAGTTGGTATCAATCGGAAGTTGGTGTTGTTTGAGTGCGGACTCATAGCCAGTTAGACGATCTTGCGTTACGAAGAGTCGCTTTGTCCCCCCGATGAAGGCAATTCGTTTGCATCCTTTTTTGATGAAATACTCTGTCGCATCAAAGCCCGCCTGTACATTGTCATTATCAACAAGAGGGATAAAGGGTGAAGTAGATTTTCCGAGAATGAGGAAAGGGAACTGCTCATCGGCTACTAGCTTGACCAGAGGATCTTCTTCTTCAGCATAGAGGAAAATCAAACCATCTACACGCTTACCATAGACCATCTGAGAAATAGCTTTGAGCCGCTCTTTTGCATCTTTCCCCGTTGCAATCTGGATAGCGTAGTGGTTTTCAGACGCGACTTGGGCAATCCCTCGTAGGACAGATGGGAAGAAAGGATTTTGGTAAAAGGCATCCGAGTCATCAGGAAGCACCAGACCGATAACCTGAGTATAGCTACTTACCAAGCTACGAGCATTGAGGTTGGGATGGTAGTTGAGCTCCTTCATCGCCTTGCGAACTCGTTTTTTGGTTTCATCACTAATCGTTGATTTATTTTGGATGACGCGGGTAACAGTTGAAGGTGAGACACCTGCTGCTTTAGCCACATCTTTAATCGTCACGGGCATAAAAATCTCCTATTTATGATAATCTGGATCACGGAAATGTGTCTTGTAAAAAATAGTGACCAGATAAAGAACAAAAAGAATGTTTTGTACAGTGATAAGCGTTGTCATATTTTGGCCAAAAAGTCCCAAAATAAGCGTAATCAGAGTGGGTAATCCTAAACAGTTTAAGATAAAGTGGTAGCACTCTTTAAAGGTCCTAAATGAAAAGAGGCGTGATTTTTTGGTGATATAAAGGAGGAGACTAGCTCCAAGAGAGACAATGAAGAAATTCAATCCAAAGAGGAAGCTTGCACCAAGAACGAGAAAGAGACTGATATAGACCCGATTTTGTTGGTACCAATCTTTAGAAATGGCTTGGGTTAGATCTTCCTTACTCTGGAAACTCTCCGTTTGAATCGCGTGGTAGCGAATGCGAGTTAGTTCCTTACTTTCCTTACTGATGACGAGTTCTTCCGTATCAAAATGAAGTTGCAAGTCCTTTGGCAATTCTTTGTTTTGGCTTGGGCCAATTAAAAGAGAAGGCTGCTGATTTTTAGTTCCAGCATAGCTCAGTTTTCCATCTATTATCTGCGCATTCTCCGACAAATCCATGATCGCTTCATCTGTCAGGGGTGTGTAGACATTATCGATAAACGTATCCAGTGGATACGTTTCCTGTGAGCTGTTTTGAATGGCAATTGGAACCATAGACAAGCTGATGAGGAAAATGCTAGTAAAGAGGAGTTGAAACCAGTTGAGTCCAAAACGTTTTGACAGGGGCTTACGAAATCCCCAAATACTTGAAAAATATGAAAATGGATATGGAAGCATAGGCATCTTTCTAAAAGTGTTTTCTATATGAGTATTATTATATAGAGAAATGTGCTTTATTTCAAGTCTAGGAGACAAATTGCTTGCTTCAAGAATAGTTTTATAGTCACAAGCTCTAATACTCAATGAAAATCAAAGAGCAAACTAGGAAGCTAGCCGCAGGTTGCTCAAA
>NZ_AJQY01000031.1:0-12671 GCF_000296875.1 Streptococcus sp. GMD1S
TTCTCTGTCCACACCTGATCTCCGTCCGCTGGTACAGTGTCATAGTGGTTATAGAAGATCAAAGTCTTAGCATCTGGACGCGAACTCTTGAAATGCGCCATGACAAAGGGAGCCGTATAGCTCTCATCAATCTCCACTTCAGCCCCTACACGCTTGAAAATCTCACCCAGATAGTTTGCGACCTCCTTGAGTCCAACCTGCTGGGCAAAGACTGATTTCTTGGAAATCAAGGTACGCAAAACTTCAAAATAATGCTGGGCCACATGATCCTTCTCAAATTTTTCAATCTGCTCTTGTTCGCTAGGAAAAACCATTTTCTCTCTCTTTCTACTACGTACTTGTGTCCTCAGAACGACCACAAGTGCCTCTTTAAAATCAACTCTCTATACAAAAGTAAGAGGTGGAAACTCTCTCCCACCTCCCTATGTCTTATTACCAAACTGGTTGGTCCAAACCGTCTGATGTTTCTTCGATAACTTTTTTCACTTCATCAGTGTGGTAAGCTGCGATAATTTTCTTGATGGCATCAGCCTTAGGTGATGATTCCCAATCTTTTTTCGCAACAATGATGTTGTACCATTGTTTTGAGTTTTCATCAGCTTGTTCTTTGAAGAGTGCTTTCTTGTAGTCCAATTTTGCTTCTGTAACGAAGGTATTGTTTACAACGGCAGCATCAACTGATGACAATGAACGAGCTGTTTGACTAGCGTCCAATTCAGTAATCTTCAAGTTCTTTGGATTTTCCGTGATGTTAGCAACTGTTGCAAGAGCAGTTCCAGAAACATCCAATTTGATCAAACCAGCTGATTGAAGCAAGTAAAGTGCACGGCTTTCGTTTGTTGCATCGTTTGGTACGGCGATTTCACCGTTATCTGGGATTTCTTCCACTTTAGTGTACTTGTTTTCTTCCCCATTTTTACCTGAGTAAAGGCGGATTGGTGAGATGTAGGTATCTGCAATCGCTACAAGGTCTTTCCCGTTTTCTTTGTTCCAGTTGTTCAAGAAGTTGTAGTGTTGGAAAGCATTCAAGTCTACTTCGCCATCAGCAGTTGCCTTGTTTGGTTGTGAGTAGTCTGTGAACTCTGTGAATTCCAATTTAATTCCATCTTTTTCAACCAATTCTTGGATTTTATCCCAACGCGCTTCTTCAGAACCGCTACGGTTAACTGTTGCAATTTTGACAACTGTTTCGTTGTCTGCTTTCTTTTCTGAATTTCCGCAAGCTGCAAGAGTCAAACCTGCGACTGTAGCAAGAGCTGCTAAACCGAGCCATTTTTTAATTTTCATGATTCTTTCTCCTTTAAAAATAATACCGTAATAGTATCTCATACTTTATTTGAATTAGCAAATTGTTATTAGATAGGCAGACATATAGTTTGAAACTATATACCTGAAAATTGAGAAATCATCCGTCTTTCTCAGACTGGATGATTTCATACGACTATTTAATATCAGCTTCTGCTGGAAGGTAAGTATCTCCAAAGAACTGTTTAGACAATTTTTCAAGAGTTCCGTCTTTGTAGAGTTCTTGGATACGTTTGTCTACAAATGATTTCAACTCATCTTGACCTTTAGCAAGAAGTGGGTAAACATAAGGTTGTTGGTCGCTTGGAAGTTCAATGACTTTCAAGTTGTCCAAACCTTGGTTCTTGATAACTGTTTCAACACCAATCTTATCAAAGATCTTGTAGTCAAACTGACCATCGCTCAAACGAGACATGATTTGTTGGAAATCAGCCTTGGTATAGTTAAGAACCGTTGGATTGTCAGCGTGTTGTTTGTTATAATCTTCTAGCTGTTTAGCTGATGTTGTCCCTTGAACGACCTCAGTAGACTTGCCTCCGATATCATCAAGTGACTTGATGCTGTCGTCGTCTTTCTTCACAACGAGAACGTTAGGGTTTTTAGCAGTTGGAGCTGCATAAAGGTACTTTTCAGCACGTTCTTTGGTATAGCTGATATTGTTCACCGCCATTTGATAACGGTCGCTATCAAGACCTGCAAAGACACCTGACCACTCTGTCTTTTCAAACTTAACATCGTATTTGTCAGAGTCTTTAAAGATAGCACGGACTACTTCAATCTCATAACCAGTCAACTCGCCATTTTCTTCGTAGTTAAATGGTTTTGGTGAAGCATTGGTTGCAACGATAATTTCTTTCTTACCAGATGCTGCTTCGCTAGTTGCAGTATCTTTCTTATCTCCACCTGAACAAGCTGCTAGTACACCTGCGGCAACAAGTCCTAGAGCAGCAAGAGATGAATATTTGACGATTTTTTTCATGTCATTTCCTCCAAAATAGAATACTTTACTATCTTAACAGAAAATATTTTTTTTCGCCATTATATGATATCTATCTCGGTGATAGGTTTTTTTTATGGCTGATTTAAAAGACCAGACGCAAGACTGCAATCAAGACTACCCCAAAAAGAACCGTACCTACTAGATTGCGGTAGCGAAAGGCTACCCAAGCCGTTGGAAAGACTGCTAAAAAGTCCAGCCATTTGATTTGAGGAAGACTGCCAACTTTGCCAGTCACTACGCTTGAAAGAATCAAGGCAAAGATAATGGAAACAGGCAAAAACTTCAAAAACCGCTCGACGATAGCTGGCAAGCCCTTGTACTTAACCAAGATGAAGGGAATCATACGGGGAATCCAAGTCACTAGGCCTGAAAAGATAACGGCTAACAAAAGATATTTACTGACCATCTAAGACCACCCCCATAGTGCAACCTAGCAAAGTCGCAAACAGAACAGCTAGCGACTGAGACACCACTGTCAAGAGCAAAAAGAAGGACACCGCAACAACGGCTAGGATCCGCAGCAGATTGCGGACAGGAACCCGTCTTTGCATAATCTGAAATTGCGAAGTAAAAATCCCGATAAACATTCCTACAAGGGCAAAGTCCAATCCAAAGACCTCAGGATTTGGAAGAAGCCCACCTAAAGCTGTCCCCGCCACTGTCCCAATAAACCAGGCTACATAACTATTGAGATTGTTCCCGTGCATCCACATGGGATGGACTTTATCTGTATGGGCTAATTCGCCCATCAAAACCCCATAGGTCTCATCTGTCAAGAGACTGGACATGCCGATATTTTGCCAGAGACTAGTATGACGGAAATAGGTCGATGCATGCAAGCTCAGTAAAAAAAGTCGCAAGTTGATCAAAAAAACTGTCATAGCAATGGCTGCCACAGGCGCTTGGACCGCAATCAGTGCCAACATGGCAAACTGGGCGCTCCCAGCATAAACAAAGAGGCTCATCAAGCCCATCTCAACAGGTGTCACATAGGGCGCACCGATAATCCCACAAGCCAGACCAATGCTGACATAGCCAAGGGCAGTCGGCATGGCTGCCTGAACACCTTCCCAAAATCCTTTTTCTTTCATCCTTCTCCTCATTCTTACAAATACAGCATTCTACTACTAAGCATTCAAAACAAGCACGCTAGGGTAACTACCATCGAAATTGATCGATTGCAATATTATATTGGTTGTTCTCAGGATTATCCTCATTCTCATATTCTGTAGGATAAACATCAATCCAGAGTTCTCTCCCTTGCCCTTTCATTTTGACCTTAAATCGATAACCAACATCATACCCCACCAAAGCATCAACTTTCAAAGACTGAAAGTTTGGTAGAGCTTCGATTTCAGCTTTCATGTCTTGGGTCACTTTATAAAATATCTCTTTTTGTTGATCTTTGGAAGCCATAGGGAAATAAACCGTCGCTCCTTGTAAACGATGCGATTTTGAAAAAGTAACGGTCACTCGACCGCTGTAACTTTTCCATTTAAAGTTTTCGTAGTCATAGAAAAGGCGCCCGGTTTTATAGAGATAAGGATCTTTTGCACGCCAAGGATTGTGATAGCCTGTTTCTGTCTCTTCTACTATTTCATGAGGTTTTCCAAACACTTTTTCAAAAGATTCGAGGGGCATATTAAAAGAAACGGATTCAAACATGACCAATTGCGTCTTTTGAAACATTCGAAAAACCATTAAAGACAGCAACAATACCACTAGAGCAAGTGCCATACTCATTATTTTTGTAAATTTCATATTTCTACTATACTAAAAAACTCGGGCATTTGTCCAAGATAAAAAAAGTCAACAATTAACTGACTCTTTATTCTATGGTATAGAAGGAAAGGATTACGATGCATGCCTCCGATATTGACTAATCCCAACCCCATACTCCTTATCTTCAAGCTTTTCATGATATCCAAGTTCTGTCGAATAAACCTCGACCCAGAGATCCTCCGTTTGCCCTTGTAATTTGACTTTATATTGATAAGAATCTTGATCTAGTTCTACCATTTCAACTGTCATAGACTGATAGTCTGGTAAAGATTCAATTTCTGTTTTTATAGCCTGCGATAGTTTGTCAAGTAGTTCTTTCTGTTCCATTTTTGAAGCAACAGGAAAAGAAGCCCTCGCTTCTTCCAAGGTATGCCATTTTGAAAATGTAAAATCTGCGCGGATAGTATAGCCTTCCCATCTCATATTTTCGTAATAATAGAAAAGGCGACCTGTTTTATAGAAATACGGGTCTTCTGCACGCCAAGTATCACGATAGGCCATTTCCTCCTCTTCCACGACTTTGTCAGCTGCGACAAATGTATTTTCAAAAGATTCTACAGACATATAAAACGAAAGCGATTTAAACATGACTAACTGCGTACTAGGAAATTCCAAATTTTTAAAATTTTGGTAAGATTTTATAAATAAGATTATCACTCCAAGAGCAAGCAAACCACTGATTATTTTTGTAAATTTCATATTTCTACTATACTAAAAAACTCTATGATTGACAAACTTTGATAGAGTCGGATGCTGTGAAGGGTAAGTGACAAACCGCCATAATAAGAAAAAGACTGGGAAGCCAGCCTTATCATATGAACAAAAATTAAATCAAAGTTTCCTACTAAATGCTCTCACGAATATTCAAGAGCATGACAAATGCAGTTAGGAGTAATAGCAATAGAATAAAGCTGACCGATAGGACCCCAAAACTTGTAGCAATCGTTACAAAAACGATTGTGAATAGACTTGGTAAAACAACCGTAATCGCACCAATAGAGGATTGAACCGCTCCCATTGACTCCTCAGGTATTTGTTTAAAGACGAGTTCTTGCAATCTAGGAGAGAGTAACCCTGCGATGAAGGCATCCAAGGAGCTGAAAAGCAGAATCAAACCAAAATGAACTGTGGCAAATCCTACTAGAAGGAGTAACTGGATGACGACCGAAGCGTATAGAGCTGTTTTTATAGAAATCGTATTTTTCAGATAGCCACTTACAAGGCTTCCGACAATAAGTGCTAACAATTCTAGTGTTGATAACAAAGCGAGTGATTGACCAGTTTGTAAATTCAAAAACGGTTGGTTTCTTAAAAAAAGAGTCGAAATAGGAACAGTGACATTGATCACAGCTTGGCTGATAGATACGATAAATAAAATGAAGATCACTCTATCCATATTCCAGATCAATTTCGATGATTGGAACAAATGCTGGCAAAACGACTTTATGGAAAGACCTTCTTGATAGTTAATTGTTTTTTCAACTTTCAAAAGATCATTTTTTATCAGAAGAATACCTACAAATGCTATCAGAAACGTCAGAGCGTTGAGCAAGGAAATGAACTGAATGGAAAGAATTCCTAGTAGAACCCCTCCTAGAATATTACTGATTGTCCGAACTAAACTAACTGTTGATTGTTTAAAACCAATGGCTTCTGTAAGATGTTCTTTCCCAATGATTCTTATAAAAATAGGAGTTAGCATGGCTCCTGAAAAGTAACTCAATGTATCCGACAAGAGATTCATCAAACAAATAAAGAATACTAGCCATAAGGAAAAGGACTGCCCTGAAAGCGAAAGTGCCACTATAGAATAAAGTACAAATTTGACAAAACTAATAACCGTATACTTTAGAACACGATAATGTTGAAAATCAGCCAAAACTCCCATAAAGATTTGCAGAACTTGAGGAACAGTCTCTGAAATCGTAATGAGTAAAATTGCCAAGGGGGCAAACGAAGCATCTGCCACATAATTCAAAAAAGCAAGATAAAAAATCGTATCCCCAACCGTTGAAATCCACTGGTTGATGGTTAATTGCCTAAAATCTCTATTTTGAATAAATACTTTCATCGCAACTCCTTTTTGAGTTCAAACGGGAAGTTTTCCCCAAGGATAGACCAATAAATCCCTAGATTTCCGATTCCAAAATCAAATAATGTATCTGAACTTTCTTCACATTCAAATACCAAAATACCATTTTTATCTCTTTTGGATCTACTTAATAAAATCTCAATTACATTCTCACGTAAATTTAAATTATCCTGATAGTTTAGAGTTTGCAACAAACTGGATAAACCATGACAATAACAACTTGACTGAATAAGATTGAATTTGAAAGCAAGTTGTTGAAATCTTGAAATTATTTTTGAATACCTTTTATCATATAATAATTCAAAATAAAGTAAGATTCCTGAAGTTCCTTCGCACCACGATAGTTCTAAATTTGTAGGAGTTGCATTTAGTCTACTATATTCATTTTCTAACAGATTTTCTAACAGATTATTAAATACATTAATACTATTTTCGTAAGCTACCTTAAATTCAAATTCCGAATTATAAATTGAAATTACGTATGCAATCCCAGCTAAACCATGTGCAAAATTACATTCTTTTAAACTATTAACATTTTGTATCTCTTCTACAAAATATAAATATAACTCCTCTATTTTTTCTCTAATAAATTTCATACTATCGACATCATTGAAATTTATACAGTATTTCATAATACTCAATAAAACACCTGACTTTCCTAAAGCAAAGTCAAATACTTCAACTTTCTGATAATTACTTATCAAGTCTTTATAAATTTCTCTAGTTTTATCTATAATCAATTCTCTACTTGGATTGTTGCTGGCAAATTTTTTATAGAACTCTAATAATGCCCAAAGATATCCAGAAGAACCAAATAAAATTGAATAACCATTTAAATACCCATTTCCTTTATTTTGATTTCCTTCAGAGATAAGCCACTCGATAATTCTACCATTGTCAGAAATGTCTCTCATGTGTGATAAATAAAACAAATATCCTGATAAGCCATGTTGAAACGATACTGGACTAACAAATTCTCCAAATTCATTTGAATTTAGTATCCTACTTTCTCTATTCATATTTAATGAAAGAAGATAGTTAATAAGTGTCTCATTTTCAATTTGAAAATCGAATGAGGAATTAACTCTCTTTGAATGAAATCCTATATTTTCATCTTCAAAATCGTTTATATACTTCATCTTCTCGAATCGGTCTAACTTCTCTTGTTCACTTAAATTCAATAAATACATCAACCAGTTAAATTGCGATTTAGTTATGTTCCCAATTTCTTTCTCCATATACATACAAGACTTGATTTTATCTAAAGCAGTTATATTTAAGAAGACGTCCTCTCCTTCAAATATTAAAACATGCTCGCGCATAATCGCCAAACTCAACATTGCAAGTGCAAAATAATCCTGTTGAATGGTACAAATTTTTGAGGAACAATCAGTATTTATCATGAATTTTGTAGCAGCTCTTCTAACAGTATTATTTTTGTTTGTAAAATTTTCTAGGTCTATTAACCTAACACGACCAAAATCATCCAATATAAAGTTTGTTGGAGAAATATCCACTGCTAAATATCCTTCAGCATGAATGTCATTAATAATATCAATTATATTATTAATAATTACATTTTTTTCGATATCAATATTTTTTAAATCAAAAAAATTATATCCTGGTATAAACTTTTGCACTACGAAGTAATCTTCATTGACATAAAACTCTTCAATTAATTCTGTCGTATAGGACTTGTTCTGAAATACTTTCAAATTTGTTGCTTCATTCTTTAATTCATCAATTGCAGAGAAACCATCATCCCAACTATAAACATATGGTCGTGCATGTTTTATTATCACTTTCTGATTACTATTTTTTACTACAGCTCTGTAAACATTTCCTCTATTGGATTTTTTCAGAATACACTCGATATTATAGTGATTTAAAGGGTGATTCTCTGGAATTCCCGGGGAGGGTTTAAATAATTTATTTTTTTCCACATCAGTAAATAAATCCTTAACCCCTTCTGGCAAATACGGATAATTTAATCTCAGATCCTCTACTAATTCTCCTCTACTATTTTTCATCATGTAGACAATTTTATTTTCAGAAAAATTGTAGTTTTTAATTGCTTTAAACGCCCCATATCTATAATGTATTGGAGAATGTTCACCACATTGAAAATCTGATAAAATCCTTGGAGCTTTATAGTTTTCTAACTTTTCTTTTAGATTTAATATTATTCGTTTGGCCTGCTTCCTACTAGACGGATATATAGTGATAAACTTATTTGCAGTAGGAGAAACTTCCCTCGGAGAATTCAATTTTTTTAACTCATCCAAACAATCTAGAACTTTGTAGTTACATCTTTCCTTCTCCAGCTCTTGTGCAACAATATAAAAAATATTACAAGCGTCTTTTAGTTGACTGCTTACATGAAGTTTCCATCCCTGTGTAAGTTTATTGTTACTATACTTCACAAATAACCACCCATTTTTATGGTAAGTGTCAACTTGTATTTTATTCAGCATTGTTTGTAATCTATCCATAAATATAATAAATACATTATCTCTAAAATGAAATTAAGGATAGTTAATTAGTAATTAACTATCCTTAATTTTAACCAATTATTCTTAAAGAGCAGTAAATGAGCAAGTCCACTTACAAACTTCACGTGATACAGTAATTACTGGCTCTTCAGGTAACAATTCAAGTTCCATTAGATTATGCATTTCTTTTCTCCTTTAATTATTTTTCTTTGTAAACCACTTCTGCAACCTAGGATTTGCTTCAAATGTCTTACAAGGACAGTATAACACAGAAATTAGCTCATTTTAGAAAATCGCATATTTGATATTTTTTCTCATGGAAATTTCACATTTGCGATTTTTGTAGATTTGACTCTTTCCCTGATATAATGAAGGTACTACTCACAAGGAGGGATATAATGATGAAAAAAAGCAAAATCCAACTGATACTCCTACTTATTTTAGAGTGGGTTATTGTCATTCCTTTTCTAACTAATCGATAAGCTCTTTGTATTGCTGCAAACGCAATTCAAAAAGGGCTGTTAATTGTGGATTTTCTAATATTTGCAGAGATTGGATAAAGTGTTCAATCTCTTTTTGATTGCTCCCCTTGGTTTGAAGGAATACACTCATCTTCTTTAAAAACTGCAATGATACTTTCTCAAAAACATCATATGGCCGGAGCATACTCTCCAACTCGGCTTCAAAGATTGGGATGTAAGAGAAAAGCTTACGCTCCATGAGCTCTGAGATGATATTAAGATAACCACTTTTCATATACAATTGATTGTGTACCAACTCTTTAAATTCCTTGGATTTTTCAAGTAAAGAGGTGGATAAAAAAATCAGATCTTGATTACTTAAGAAAGGCATGGTATTGCAAAAAAGATAGAGTTCAAACCAGGTCCAAGACTCGATAGCATAGAGATAGGTGGTCAAAAACTCGCTATCCTCCTCTTCTAACGGATACCTTTTATCTAAGGAATGGATAGCATCTTTAATCACAATAGCATTCAAACGACGATAGGTCTGCGCCATCTGTTCCTGCTCAACTTCCTCTAATAGTTGCTCTAAGCCAGCCATATCTTGATGGGCAAAACGATCTACAACTTTTCGTCCAAATCGCATATGTGGGGATTCCTGATAATTATTAAGCTTGTGTCCAAACTCATCAAAGGTCACATTTATCCCTTGGATAGCTAGTATCAGTTTATCCGCAGACAGCATAGACTGTCCCAGTTCAAACTTGGATAACTGAGAAGCTGTTAGACCTTCACAAGCCACATCTGACTGCTTGAGCTTTCTCGCCAGCCGCAATTCCTTGTAAAATTCTCCCAATTCCATTCTCTCAATCATCTGGCCACCTCCTAATTTTTACATATTATATCATCATTTTTACAGCTTTGTCAAAATATTCTGACATTTTCCGGAGTAAAAAAGCCAGCCTCAAGCTGACTCTTTATTCCATAGTATCAAAGGCGAGGCTTGGTTTGGCGTTGAGGTCCAAGCCTGCAAAGTTTTCTTTATTCCACTCGCTGACGCTGGCATAGGCAATCATACCCGCGTTGTCTCCGCAAAGGCGTAGGGGAGGGATGATAACCTTGACATCTGTGATTTCAGCTGCTAGTCGTTCTCTGAGCCCTTTATTGGCAGCCACGCCACCTGCTACAACTAGAGTTTTAACAGGATATTTCTCCAAGGCCTTCTTGGTTTTGGTCATAAGAATATCCATGACCGCAGCTTGGAAGGAAGCTGACAGATCTTTCTTGGACAAGCTTTCTCCCTTTTGCTCGGCATTGTGGTGAAGATTGATAAAGGCAGACTTCAAACCTGAAAATGAAAACTCCAGATTATCTTCCTTGATCATGGCACGAGGGAAATCATACACATCCTGTCCCTGATGAGCCAACTCGTCAATCTCGCGACCTGCTGGATAAGTCAATCCCATGACACGGCCGACCTTGTCATAGGCCTCACCAACCGCATCATCCCGCGTTTCTCCAACAATCTTGTAATCCCCAGCCTCTGACACATAGACCAACTCTGTGTGCCCACCGCTGACCAAGAGAGCTAGCAAGGGAAACTCCAAAGGCTCCACACTCTGAGCCGCCATAAGGTGACCAGCCATGTGGTTAACGGGGATCATCGGAAGTCCATGAGCCCAAGCAAAAGCCTTGGCAGCTGACAAACCAACTAGCAGTGCTCCAACCAATCCAGGTCCATAAGTAACGGCAACAGCTGTCACATCCGCTTCGGTAATCCCTGCTTCTGCTAGCGCCTCCTCGATGCAGGCTGTAATAACCTCGACATGGTGACGACTAGCTACTTCTGGTACTACGCCCCCAAAACGCTTGTGACTCTCAATTTGACTCGCAATGACATTGGACAAGAGCTCGTCATCGTTTTTCAGTACGGCAACACTGGTCTCATCACAGGATGTCTCAAATGCTAAAATATATCTATCCTTCATCTATTTCTCTCTTCATGATGATGGCGTCCTCGACTGGGTCATGGTAGTAGGCCTTTCGCTCAGCGATGACCGCCATCTTTTCTTTCTTGTAAAATGCTTGCGCTCGTTGGTTTGACTTTCTGACTTCGAGGAAAATCTCCTTATCCGCTGGCAATTGAGCAAACAAGGCTGACGCAATTCCCTGACCCTGATAGCTAGGCAGTACAGCAATCTGCAAGACTTCTGCTTCAAAGAGATTCTCCTGAACGGCTAGAAAGCCAATCACTTCTGCCCCATCATAAGCTAGAGCGTACCAAGTCTGGTCTTGGGACAGGTCTGCTTGGATTTGTTCCAGTGCCCAAGGACTGACTGGGTAAACTGTTACCATAACAGCGTAGATTGCTTGAGCCAGGTCAGGCTGTCTTTGGATTCTTTTGATTTCTATCATAGACGTTTAATGTAGGACTCACCAGACTCGGTATGGTTCTTGAGCCAGTTTTCCTCAGCCTCAACACGCTTGAGATAGTTAGGAACAAAGTCATGAATGGACTGGGAAGGCAGGTCTAAACCGAGACGACCAACAGCCGCCGCGTTTGGCAAAGTTGGCTGAAGGGTAGCCTGAGGAAGAGCCACTTCAATCTGCTCCGTAAAAGCTGCTGTCTCTCCGACAAAGGTGACTGACTGGTTAGCAGCGCCAGCTATTTCCAAAACCTCTGCCAAAGGCAGATGAGCTTCCGGCCACACAGCCTGACCAGACTGGTAAAAGCCAGCATAGACATTATTGCGGCGGGCATCCATGACAGGAATGACCAAACCTTCCACCTGCTCTGGAACTAAAGCCAGCAAACTAGACACACCAACCAGCTCAATCTTGAGGGTATGGGCCAGAGTCTTGGCTGTCGCCACCGCAATTCTCAGACCTGTGTAGCTGCCCGGACCTTGAGCAACTACGATACGATCCAAATCCTTGGGTGTCCAATCCAGACTGCCCATCAAAAAATCGATGGCAGGCATGAGGGTAATACTGTGATTTTTCTTGATATTGATCATAGTCTCAGCAAGAACCTGCTTGTCCTCTAAAATGGCTAGAGAAAGAGCCTTGCTGGACGTATCAAAAGCTAATACTTTCATAACATATTCCTATCTTTTTGTCTGTTTACTATTATACTACAAAAGCTAGCGCATGGGAATTTTCTTTGTTTTGAAACAAAAGAGGCCTGCCACTTAGACAAGCAATTCTACACAAAAAATTTAAAAAAGTTATATCTTTTTTGAATAGAAAAGTGAACAAGGAAATTGAAAGGTTCTTTGTAAAAAATTTGGATCATGCATTTATGTTTCAACTCGATTTTCGATGTGAGAAATCATCGTCATAACAATAAAGATAGCACCTAAAAATAGAAAAAGTCCATCCCATCTATCAAGACGAGGTGGATTTTCTGTATATTTAGATGAATAATTGACTTTAGGCATTTAAACCAAAGTAGAAAACGAACCAGACAACATAGGTGACCAGGAGAAGAAAAATTGAATAGAGCGTCACAAAAGCAAGCTTCCAAAGGAACTTTGTTT
>NZ_AJQY01000032.1:0-12275 GCF_000296875.1 Streptococcus sp. GMD1S
CTTTAAAGCCAAATAGTCCTGCGATGATGTTGCTTGGGAAACTTTCAAGTTTTACATTGTAGTTGCTGACAACACTGTTGTAGAGTTGGCGTGAATATGAAATTTTATTTTCTGTATTGGTCAACTCTTCTTGCAATTTGATAAAATTAGCACTAGCTTTCAAGTCTGGGTAATTCTCTGCTACTGCAAAGATACCAGAAATCTGGCGGGTAAGGGCATCACTGGCCTTCATAGCTTCAGCTGGTGAAGTTGCTGCGGCTACTTGTCTACGAAGTTCTGTCACTTTTTCCAAGGTAGAACCTTCATATTTCGCATAGCCTTTGACTGTTTCAATCAAGTTTGGGAGGAGATCATTACGACGCTTCAACTGAACATCGATCTGGCTCCAAGCCTCCTTGGTCTGCATACGATTTTTAACCAAACCGTTATAGCTAACAATCACAAAAATAACAATCAGAGCCAAAACTCCAAGAATAATCCAAGTCATAATCTTATTCCTTTCTGCTTTTAGATTACTACCAGTATATCAAAATTTTAACGAATATGGTAAAATAAGATGATACTAGAGAAGGAAACTACTATGAAACCAGAAACATTTTACAGCCTACTAGCTGAGCAAAATCTTCCACTTTCGGACCAGCAAAAGAACCAATTTGAACGGTATTTTGAGCTCTTGGTCGAGTGGAATGAAAAGATTAACCTGACCGCTATTACAGACAAAGAAGAAGTTTATCTCAAACACTTTTATGATTCGATTGCACCCATCCTACAAGGCTTGATTTCAAATGAAACTATCAAACTTCTTGATATCGGAGCAGGGGCAGGATTTCCCAGCCTTCCTATGAAAATCCTCTATCCTCAGTTAGATGTAACCATCATTGATTCGCTAAATAAGCGCATCAACTTCCTCCAACTATTGGCTCAGGAGCTGGATTTGGACGGTGTTCACTTCTACCATGGACGGGCAGAAAACTTTGCCCAAGATAAGAACTTCCGTGCCCAGTTTGATGTGGTGACGGCTCGTGCGGTTGCCCGTATGCAGGTTTTGTCTGAGCTGACCATTCCCTATCTTAAAGTCGGCGGCAAACTATTGGCACTCAAGGCCAGCAATGCTCCTGAGGAATTGCTAGAAGCCAAGAATGCCCTCAACCTCCTCTTCAGCAAGGTCGAAGACAATCTCAGCTACGCCCTACCAAATGGAGATCCGCGCTACATCACTGTCGTCGAAAAGAAAAAGGAAACACCTAACAAGTACCCAAGAAAGGCTGGCATGCCCAACAAACGCCCACTTTAAAGAATTTACAAAATCAACCTCGCTCTCGTATTTCTGGGCTCGGGAAAAATTCGTTTACAAAACGAATTTTTTCTGCTATACTATCCTAAGCAAAGGTTTTTAATGTCATCCTGTGAGGTGACGAAGGCGCAGATTTATATAAATTTTTAAAAGATAACTATTTTTTAAAAAGTCTTACTCTGAGGGCCTATTGCTGCAAAATAATGGGCTCTTTTTTGGTGCCCAAAAGTGAGGTTTTTATGAAACAGGAATCAACTGTTGACTTGTTACTAGACGTTGATCAACGTCCTTCTGTTGGTAAAGGAATTCTTCTAAGCTTCCAGCACGTATTTGCCATGTTTGGTGCAACCATTCTCGTTCCCTTAATTTTGGGAATGCCCGTATCGGTTGCTCTCTTTGCATCCGGTATTGGAACACTTATCTACATGATTTCTACTGGCTTTAAGGTTCCAGTTTATCTAGGTTCTTCATTCGCCTTTATCACAGCTATGTCTCTAGCCATGAAAGAAATGGGAGGCGATGTCTCTGCTGCCCAAACTGGAGTTATCCTGACTGGTTTAGTTTATGTTCTTGTAGCAGCAAGTGTTCGTTTTGCAGGTACAAAATGGATTGATAAACTCTTGCCCCCAATCATTATCGGACCTATGATTATCGTTATCGGTCTTGGTCTTGCTGGTTCTGCTGTAACGAATGCTGGACTCGTAGCAGACGGAAACTGGAAAAACGCCCTTGTAGCCGTTGTTACATTCTTGATTGCCGCCTTTATCAATACAAAAGGAAAAGGTTTCCTTCGTATCATTCCTTTCCTCTTTGCCATCATCGGTGGGTACATCTTCGCTATGATGCTTGGTTTGGTTGACTTTACCCCAGTCCTTCAAGCCAATTGGTTTGAAATTCCTGGTTTCTACTTGCCATTTAGTACAGGTGGAGCCTTTAAAGAGTACAACTTGTACTTCGGTCCTGAAACAATCGCCATCTTGCCAATCGCTATTGTAACCATTTCAGAACACATCGGAGACCACACAGTTTTAAGCCAAATCTGTGGCCGTCAATTCCTGAAAGAACCAGGACTTCACCGTACGCTTCTTGGTGATGGTATCGCGACATCTGTATCAGCCTTCCTCGGTGGACCAGCTAATACGACTTACGGCGAAAATACAGGGGTTATTGGGATGACTCGTATCGCTTCTGTCTCTGTTATCCGTAACGCGGCCTTCATCGCCATTGCTCTTAGCTTCCTAGGGAAATTCACTGCCTTGATTTCAACCATTCCAAATGCTGTGCTTGGTGGCATGTCCATCCTTCTCTACGGAGTTATCGCCAGCAATGGTTTGAAAGTTTTGATTAAGGAACGCGTTGACTTCAGCCAAATGCGTAACCTCATCATCGCCAGTGCCATGTTGGTACTTGGACTTGGTGGAGCTATCCTCAAACTTGGCCCAGTTACACTTTCAGGTACTGCTCTATCAGCCATGACAGGAATTATCTTAAACTTGATCTTGCCACACGAAAATAAAGACTAATCATCTATACACAAAAAATCCACTCGATTGAGTGGATTTTTTAGTTACTTACTCTTTATTTCCAACAGTAAATCTTTCAATGAAATAATGGTCACGGCTAGTAAAATCATAGCCATACCGACAAAATCAATCGCATAAAACTGTTCCTTCATAATCAGAAAGGCAAAGAAAACGGCAGAAATTGGTTCTATGGAAGCTAATAAACTAGACTTAACAGGGCCTATCAGACTAGCTCCCTTTAGGAAAGCTGTATAAGCAAAGACCGTTCCGATGATGATAATCCCAGCAAATGCAAAGAGAAAATCTAGACTAGTCGGTATGCTGGCCTGTAAGACTCCTGTGAAGGGAATAGCCACTACACCAGAAATAACCATCCCGACACCAATCACCAACATGCTTCCCCACTTCTTAATCAAAGCAATAGGGAGGATAATATAGAGGGCATAGGTCAAGGCTGAAAAGAGGCCCCAGAAAAGACCAGCAGGTGTGACCGACAACTGGTCAAGTTCCCCATGCGTTGCAATAAGAAAAGTTCCTCCAATTGCTAAACCAATTGAAATAATCTCTGCCAGAGTCGGCGCCACCTTATCCTTGATGCAGCTATAAATCAAAACCCCGACAGGACAAACATACTGAAGCACCGTCGCCGTTCCTGCATTGGTCTCCTGAATAGCAGACAGATAGGCAAATTGGTTGAGAAAAAGACCAATCAGAGCAAAAATAAGAAGAGACAGCAGACTCTTTCTATCCTTTAAAAAGGCCAGCGTTTTATCCTTTCCAGTAGAATAAGCCAAGACCATGAGTACCCCCCCCCCGGCGATTAAAAGACGCAAGTCGGTCAAGACCAGAGCCGAAATCCCGTGTGCCATCAGGTATTGGCCACTGGTTCCAGACAAGCCCCAAGCAATCCCCGCCACTACTGTATACAGAGTTCCTTTTACGGTTTTTGACATACTTCTTCCTACTCCTCTTGACGAATCATTTCCATCACTTGGTTTCGATCGACTATCCACTGGGCACGCTCATCCTTCTCATACGTTCGATTGGATAAAAAGATAGCCGCCTCCTGCTTCTCTCGATTCCACATAATGAAGGTACCAGTATAGCCCGTATGGTCGAGCCAAGCTCCTTCCAGATTCCATGATAGAGACCGCTCCTTATCATCTAAAGGAGAAAAATTTCGGCTCAATTCTGCTGCAAAATCATCTTTCAAATAATGTTCCAGAAAAATCTGCAAATCCTTAACAGTCGAAAACAAACCAGCACTTCCTGCGTGTTTCCCTAATAGACGGGCTTTGGGATCGTGAATGTTTCCGGCCTCCACCCCTCTCACTGTTGGTACAGCTTGCTCAACAGGACCAAACATCGTTTCCTTCATCCCCCATGGTTCCAAAACTTGTTTTTTTATAATCTGATCCAAGTCTTGGTTAAAGATTTTTTCCAAAAGAAAGCCCAAGAGTAAAAAGTGAACGTCCGAGTATAGGAAGGCTGGCTGATTTCGTCTGTTGAGGTGAAACATGGCTTCTCTTAATTCCTCTGCCCTTAACTTGTCTCGATTGGGAATAAAGGGGTCCAAGTCTGTGGCATGGGTCAGAAGCTGCCGTATAGTGATATCAGGATAATCACACTCCGGTAAAAAATCCGTTACCGGTCGATCAATATCGAATGTGCCCTGCTGCCACAAGAAGGTAAAAACCGTCCCCACTCCCACGACTTTACTCACACTGGCTAGATCATAAACCAAACCACTTTCTGTCTTCAAGTCTCGTTCTGGATCACTCAATCCTAGATAAGACTCTTTCCATTCACCATCCTTATAATATGCAAAAGAGGCCCCGGGATAAATCCCTGCCTCAATTTGATTTTCTATTTTTCTTAGAATTTTTTCCCACTTCATGCTTCTTCAAACCACAATTCAATGTTATTGGTATCTTTACCAAGGAAGAATTTTTCAGACTTAGGGACAAAGTAGCCTGTCTTTTCAAATTTCTGACGAAGACTGGTTAGATCAAAATTCTTGACTAAAAATTTTAACATCGTCAGGTCCCAAGTGACATTGTTTTCAACAGCCAAATCTGGTCCTTGTCCTTTAGTAAAGGTAATTACTGGCGCTACTCCTTCGGGATCAAGTAAACTCTCTGTCCCTTCAGGCAAACGCAACTCCATAGAAACCTCAAATTGGCTCACGTATTTTATACTTGTATTTGAATAAAATTCAGGAACAGTTTCCAGTGGAACCAAATCTCTTATATCATCTTCTGCATGAACAAGGATCACATCCTCTTCAGGAGAAACAATCTCAAAAGCATACCCACGGTTTCCTTTAAATAGGCGAGGAAGAGACTTCATTTGAGAAAGAAGGGCCTCGATTTCAGAAGGATTTTCAACCTTTATCAAGAGTCTAGCTAGCTTCTTAAGTCCTTCAACTCTGCGTGTTCGCATGCTTGGAGCCTCTTCTAAAATCAATCTCTCCGTACCTGTCTGGTCGCCTAATGAAAGAAAGGCAGACTCTTCCAGCAAAGGTTTCATCCCCAGGGTTTCAATGTAAAATCTTTCATTTAATTTTCGATTATTAACTTTTAAAGTCGGAACGATCCGAACAATCTCATTCACATTCATAAATTCCTCCAACTCTTTTATTTTAAAGGATTTTCGAATATTTTACAAGCCATATCTATTTTATTTAGAAATTTTATAACAAAAAACTGGGATACCCCAGTTTCATTTCTTATAGGTAAAGTAGTTTAAATAGTGCTACTGCCGCAATACCCGCTGCAATTGGAGCTACAACTGGAACCCATGCATACCACCATTTTGAATCACCCTTATGTTGACCAAGAACTGATTTTGGAAGGAGTTCGTGAAGAAGACGTGGTCCGAAGTCACGAGCTGGGTTCAAACCAGGTCCAGTAGGTCCACCAAGTGAAGCTACCAAAGCCAGCACTAGGAAACCAAGTGCCAAGTGTGCAATTCCAAGACCTGGTGCCAAAAATGGAGCGGCTTGGTTTTTTGCTTGCTCAAGCGCTGCTGTTACTTGTTCTTGAGGGATTGTTGTTCCTTGCGCTGCAGCTTGAGCTACTTGGTCATTAATTGTCGCCTGAGCTTTCGCCACTAATTCAGCACCAAAGAAGTTTTTAGTCAAACCAAGTGCTGCAAAGAAAAGAACAAATGAACCTACAAACTCATTGAGGAAGCCATTAACAGTAGCTGCAAAACGTGATTCTTTTGTACCGTGGTCGATGCTTGAAATCGTTGAGAAGGTACCCAAGATATTGTTTGGGTTTTCTGTTTTCAAGTAGTAAGGACGGTGAGTCGCTACAACCAAAGCTTGACCGAAGATTGCTCCCAAAACTTGTGCTAGGATGTAAAATGGTACTTGCTCCCAAGAGAAAAGTCCACTAACAGCAAGTCCAAGAGTGAAAGCTGGGTTGATGTGGTTTCCTGATACGTTACCGAACATCAAGGCTGGGATCATAACCCCCATACCATAACCAACCGCGATAACGAGCCAGCCACTTTGGTGACCTTTCGTACCTTTAAGTTCAACGTTAGCAACTGCACCATTACCAAGAATGATCAAAATAGCAGTTCCCAAGAATTCTGTGGCATATTTAATAGCCCATGTAAAATCCATTTGATAGATTCTCCTTAAATTTTTTTAGACAATCCTTATTCTATCAATTTTTAGGCCTTTTAGCAATATCTTTTCTAAAAGAATCTACGGAAAACGCTTTATTTAACTTATCGTTAAGAAAAGGAAAAAAGAAGTCAAACTCCTTTCATCCTTTTCATTAATCTTGACGTTGACCAAAGTCTACAATCATCTGCTCCATCTCTTGACGGCTTGGAGTTGTCAGCATATAAAGGTAGTCCCCTTGTAGCTCTGCAAAGGCTGCTGGCATGATTTTTTTGACCTTGAATTGCTGGCTGTATTTGGCAAGAAGGTCCTCTTCTGAATAAACATAGTTGGCATTGGCACGACGTGATGTAGCTAAACAGTATTGAGGTTCAAACTCTGATGCTGGAAACTCTTCTCCTGCGACAATCGCTGCATAACCTCGGTAGAGATCCAAGGAGTGAGCGAAGTTATAAACATCAATGGTAAAGCCACCTGCAGGACGGTTATTGTACTCAATGGCAATGTAGTCGTCCCCGTCGCGGAAAAACTCGATATGGAAAAAGCGCTCTTTCATACCAAATTCCTTGACTATGGCCTCACCATACTTGCGCAGTTTGGGATCCATATCCTTAAGCACATAGTAGGAATTGTCCATCTTATAAATCATGAGATCAAGTGGAGTATGGGCATAATCAAAAGTCGTTGAAAAGACGATGTTGCCATCCTTGTCCACAAGTCCGTCAAAGGTACAGATTTCGCTAGAAGTGACAAATTTTTCAAAGAAATAAACGGTTGAATGGTCCCATTCTTGCTTGAAGTGATGGATATCGTCTTCTGTCTCAAGCTTAAAGGTTGCTGCTGCTCCCACTCCGTTATCAGGTTTGGCAATCATTGGTAGACCGATTTCTTTCACTGCTTTATCCACATCTGCTTCCGTCTGGATAACAGCTCCAGGTACCACAGGGACACCTGCTTTTTTGAATAGTTTCTTCATCTCAGACTTAAACTTGGTCTTTTTGAGATCCTCCGGTTTGGCACCAAAAACATTGAATTGTTCTCTGAGTATTGCGTCCAGCTCAAGCCAGTATTCATTGTGGGACTCGATACGGTCGATAGGTCCATGCTTGTAGAAAAGAAAGGCTACAGCACGTTTGACTTCGTCTATGTTCTCAAGATTGTCTACACGGAAATACTCAGTTAGGCTATTGCGCAAAGGCTCATCTAGTTGTTCGTAAGGCTCCTGACCAATCCCCAAGACTGTAATGCCTTTATTGGCTAGCTCGATGGTAAACTGTTGGAAGTTTTGCGGATAGTAGGGAGAAATAACAAGGTAATTCATAGGCAACTCCTTTTATAGATACAGGTGTCCAAGAAAATAGGGCATTTGTTTACGCCACCATTCCCAGTCGTGGGCGACATCGTGTCCCCATTCAGCAAACCAGGCTGGAATTTGTTTCTGGTCAAAGGCTTCTTTAAGCTTGTAGAAAGATGGTAGACCGTCTTGTTCCCAGGCACCAAGGCCCGTACAAATGACGATTTCTGCCTGACGGTAACGATCGATAAACCATCCGTCGTTTTGATTCCAGATATAATCTACAGGTGAGTTTTGGTAAATAGCATCATCATTGTAGTAATCGCCAACGAAGAAACGTGCGTCGTAAACACCGCTGAGGGCAATTACCTTGGTAAAGACATCTGGATGCTGGAGAAAGAAATTGAGTGCATGATAGGCCCCCATCGAGCAACCTGTCGTCATCATGCCATCAAACCAACCTGTCTTATGCTTGATAAAAGGAATGGCCTCCTCAATCACGTAACGTTCGTAAGCACGATGCATCTCCGCCTGGTCATGACTATTTTTCCAAGTGGCCAACCAGCTCTCACTGTCAACGCTGGATAGGGTAAAGAACTGAACACGACCTTCCTCGACAAAGGAAGCACAGGCATCAATCATGCCAAAATCATAGTATTCGTTGTGACTGCCACCAGATGAAGCAAAAACCACAACTGGGATTCCTGCATATCCATAACGGTTGAGGTACATTTCACGATTAAGATTGCCACTCCAGTGGCTAAGGTTTTCAATATGCATTGGCTTTCTCCTTTCTTAACTTACCATTTCTCCGCAAAAAATCGGAGACAGTCTGGTAAATTTTCCGACCAAGGTATTTCACTATGGATAGCACCAGACTGAACTTTCAAGACAAGATTATCCAAGTGTATTCCACCTGCAATCAAATCATGATAATAACGAAGCGACGAGTCGATATAGGCTTGCTTGATATTGCCAGCCATTAGGGTCTTGTCCGTATCGTCTGCTTCTTCTGTTCCTACATAGATGAAAATGCGCTGTTCAGGCGTCAATTTCTTACGCTCGATATAGCGGTTAAAGGCTTCTTGGTGAAGCCAATTGGCAGATGAGAAGACACCTAGACAACCAATTCGGTCTTGGTACTCTAGTCCGATAAACTGAGTAATATTGCCTCCTAGTGACGAACCAATCATAGCCGTATGCTGGCGATCAGCTTTGGTACGATAGGTTTCATCGATAAAAGGCTTGACCACTTCCATGACAAACTCGGCATACTCCACACCCTTACCGCCAAACTGTTGACCTGGGATAGGAGATTCTTGGAACTTCCAAGCAGCGTACTCATTCATCCTCCCCAAGCCATCATTGTCAATAGCAACAACAATCATGCGACTGATGTCAGGATTTCGCTTAATAGCTGGAATAATCTTCCAAGAGTGACCGATATAGGACTCCTTGCTGTAAAAGACATTTTGCCCATCATGAAAGTAAACAACAGGGTAAAAACGGTCTGTGTCTTTCTCGTAGTCCTTTGGCAGGAGCACACGCACACGACGCTCCTTTCCTGTATAAGGAACTTTGAGTTTGTGTTCTTTCATTTTTAAGTAAAAGTAGGAATGATTCATTGTCAGAAAACTCTCTATATTCAAAATTTTATCTCATTATACCATAAAAATAGAAAAAAAGTCAGTAATTGTCCATTTTAAGGGATAAATAACTAACTTTTCTCACTTAATATTCTAAATTCTTCTGGTTTTTCTGATTAGAGGAGATTATCAATTAACTCATCGACAGCATCTTTTTCAGCTTGTGGTGTAATCTTCGTGATCATAATCCCTGCCACTGCACGCTCAACCAAACCTTCAACATCCATCCTTTTTTCATACTGCTCAGCATTCTCTATCTTAGGATTAGTCTTAGGACGATCAGGCGCAAAAATAGTACAGCAGTCCTCAAAAGGCTGAATTGAAATTTCAAAGGTATCGATTTCCTGCGCGATGTCAATGATTTCCAACTTGTCCATCGTAACCACGGGACGAATAATTGGAGTGCTAGTCACAGCGTTGATAGTCTGCATGCTTTCCAAAGTTTGGCTCGCTACTTGACCAAGACTTTCCCCATTGATGATAACTAAACCATTTCGTACCTCACGGATACGGTCGGTAATGCGCATCATAAAACGACGGGTCAAGGTCATAAGGTAGGCTTCTGGCGCCTTAGCCTTGATTTCCTCTTGAATCTCAGTGAAAGGCACCTCAATAA
Source organism: Streptococcus sp. GMD1S (assembly GCF_000296875.1). Classification (GTDB taxonomy): domain Bacteria; phylum Bacillota; class Bacilli; order Lactobacillales; family Streptococcaceae; genus Streptococcus. Next base: position 10,011 of record NZ_AJQY01000032.1, read on the forward strand.
ACTGGATATTGCCACCAAACTTGGTCAATTTCCGAGTCAAATCGTGGGCTTTCTTGAGGGCACCAGGACTAGTATATGGCGGGCTAGCAAAGTGAACCGCCTCAATATCTACCCCTCGTTTAAGAGCTAGATAACCTGCTACAGGTGAGTCAATCCCTCCTGACAACATGAGCATGCCTTTACCAGAACTTCCCACAGGTAATCCTCCTGCTCCACGAAAGGTTTCATAGGAAAGATAGGCAGCCTCCTCACGAATCTCAACCTGAAGATTAATATCTGGATTTTTCATCTGAGCTTGCACGTTTGGAATAGCCTCGAAAACAGCACCACCAAGAGTTTGATTAAGTTCACGACTATCCAATTCGAAGTTGTGGTCGCTACGCTTACTAGTGATTTTAAAGGTCATCCCTTCCTTATAGATTTCCTTCATAATCTCTTGGACAGCTGATTTAAGGACTTCTACAGACTTTTCAACTTTATAAACGGGAGAAAAGTTTTGGATCCCAAAGACTTGTTTGAGAGATTCTGCTACTGCTGTATAATCAGCTCCATTCAGGTAAGCGTGGGCACGGTCGCGGTCTGCGGTTACCTTAACTTGAGGATAGATGGACAAAACGTCCGAAATATTATTACGAAGTTTATTGATGAAACGCATACGATTTTTGTGTTTGGTTGACAATTCTCCGTAACGAATCATAATTTCTGAATACTGCATAAATGCTCCTATCTTACTTTTCTAGTTTGATTGTAAATTAATTTTAACTTGGTCAAAAACTGCTCGACCTGACTCATGTCATTTTCCAGGTCTAGGCTTAGACGCACAGCTGACTGGGCCTTATCCTTGTCCACTCCCATGGCAATCAAGGTCCCAGCAGGTTTTCCAACCTTGGACGAACAAGCAGAGGTTGTGGAAATGAAAATGTCATAGTCTTCAAATGCATGAACGATGACTTCACCACGAACACCCTTAATCCCAAAAGTCAGGATATGAGGGGCAAAGTCTTCCTCATCTGAAAAGACAAAAATATCTGGATAATCCAGAAGGGCTTGACGAATGACTGCCTTCATCTGGCTTGTCTTAGCAGTAAATAAGTCTAGCTTTTCCATAGCCAAACGGAGAGCCTTGGCTGTTGCTGCGATCCCTGCCACATTTTCAGTTGTCGAACGATAGTCTCGCTCCTGACCACCACCAGTTAACAGAGGCGTAATCTTCTTACCAGACTTGATATAGACAAATCCAACACCTCTGACACCATGAAACTTATGACTCGAAAAGGCTGCGAAATCCACTCGATCTGTCAGATAGTTTTCAGTCGGAATCTTAGCGAGTGCCTGAACCGCATCAACGTAGAAAGAAATAGTTGGCTTGTCTGCCAAGAGTTTTGAAACAGCTTCAATGGGCTGGATTGAGCCGATTTCATTGTTAACTGCCATGATGGAAACGAGGATCGTATCAGGTCGTATCAAATTCGCTAGAGCCTCAACATCCACAAATCCTCTGCTATCAACTGGGGCAATATCCACCTCAAAACCTTGACTTTTCAGCCAAAGGGCTGATTCCTTGACTGCTGGATGTTCAATAGCTGATACGATGATGTGCTTGCCAAACTGGGCTTTTTCAAAGGCCACCCCCTTGATGACCCAGTTATCTCCTTCTGTTCCACCAGAGGTAAAGAAGATTTCATCACTTTTCTTGCCAATCAAATCTGCAATTTGCTGCCGGGAAGCATCTAAAATTCGTGTTGCCTGATCTCCCAAACGATGGAGACTAGATGGATTTCCTACAATTTTTGAAGCGACCTGCATGTAAGTTTCAAGTGCTTCAGGATAAGGCTTGGTTGTCGCCGAATTATCAAAGTAGATCATGTTTTCTCACGCTTTCTAAAATCACTCCTTCTATTGTATCACGAAAAGAGACCTGCGACAAGAAAGGGAGGTTTCTCTTTTTTTAAGATTTTTTTAAAGAAATGAGGTATAATAAATCATAATCAAAGGAGAGTATCATGTCTAACTATCGTAGAACTTCTAATAAATCAAAAACAGAACACATCAAAAAGGGATTTACTGTCTTTCAAAAAACGATTGCTACCATCGGTAGTATCCTTGGTCTCATCACCGCTACTATCACCATCATGAACGCCATGGACAATAACAAAAACAACAAAAAAGAACCGACGACAACTCAAACAACTGTTGTCAAGGAAATTCAAAAGGAAGCCCCTCAGGAAAATACTACTCCTAACAGGGACAACACTTCTACTAAAG
>NZ_AJQY01000033.1:0-12245 GCF_000296875.1 Streptococcus sp. GMD1S
TTGACCTTATGGTAGCTAGTCACCCAATCATATTGCTGGGCATACTGGTCACACAAGTGTCCTGAGCCATCACTCGAGCCGTCATCAATCAAGAGGACTTCCATATCCTTGTAAGTCTGATGTTCCAAACTCTCCATGGCATAATGAAGGTAGTCCTCCACATTATAAACAGGCACAATTACCGAAATCATATTTTCTTTTCTTTCTCTTACTTAGTTTTACAGTTTAAATCTCAAATGAACTTCTATCTGGAAGCAGTTGATCCATAGCCTTGATAAAGTCTGTCATCACCTGCTCCTCGTCTTGAATGTTAAATCCATCATTGATACACATAATTTGGTATTTGCCAGAATTTAGTATCTTCCAAAAATCTGGTCCGGCATTATCCAAAGAAAAGAGTCCTCCCAACTTAGGATTTCCGATAGCGTATTTACCACTGGCAATCTGCCAATACTTAAAGAGCCAAACATTGGTATCAGAAGGATTTCTAAAGCGACTAGCCGAGGTTCTTTCCAAGACAGCTTTTTCCTTTTCCCATACCAAGTTCATCGTTGATCTTAGTAGAGGATAGGGCAGATGACTCTCCCAGAAACCACAGATAAACTGACTATTTCTGTATAGTAGCGACTTAACGATACTTTTTAATCCCTGCTTTGGATCAAAGAATTGGCCATTCTTCAAAATTTCATTTCGACTGAAATAGCTAGTGACAATCTCCATGTCATTTATCTGAAAATTCCCCGTTCCATATCGCTCAGGAATAATCGGTGAAAGAGCCGTATTATATTTGGGTAAACCATCCTCTGAGAAAAAATCTGTCGGCTCAACTGGAGCTGTCAAATACATATCGTCATTAAAAAAAACAAAATGCTCTGAGAGACCAGGGATTCGATGGATGTTACTTTCGATAGGATTGGCAGAAAAAACTGGCAGGTAGTCATTACAGATAATCTCTGTATGATCTACCAACACCAATTTTTCACTATTTATATCTAACCAGCTTGGCTTTTGCTGGTCGGTCACGAGGTAGACCTTATTGACCCAAGGAGCAAATTTTTCAACTCCTCTAAACCAATATTTAAAGGTCCCCCATTCTCGGTAAGCCTTGACTGAATTCATACTCTGTTTAGAAGTATTAACCGAGCCATCATAGCTTGATTTTTTTTCTTGCCACACAGGATCATTCCCATCAACCCAAGTAACAACAAAATCTATTTTATTCATAACTAATCTTTTCTATCTGTTTTATACAACTCCGAAAAGTTCTTGATGTAACTCTCCAAAGAAAACAGCTCTTTTTGTCTCTGATATCCTACTCGCCCAAATTTTTCTCTTTTTTCAGAACTATCTAGTAAGAGAGAAATGGCATTAGAAAGTTCTTGAGGACGATTTGGTTTGACTAAGCAACCACTTTTGTCATCTACTACCATTTCAGCTATTCCCCCATTGTTATAACCAACAACTGGTTTTGAACAAGCCATGGCTTCTAGGACTACTGTAGGTAGGGAATCAGGTTTTATACTTGGTAAGACAAAGATATCAAACATATTATAAAGTTCAGAAGTCTTATCGTAGTAATCAATACGATGAATTTGTGACACAACAGATGAAGAAGCTATTCTCTTATCTAGTTCTTCTAAGCGCCATTCTTCACCAGGAAAAACACCTCCAGCTAGGAAAGCCACCGCTTGCTCATTCTTTTCCAAAAGTGGCTCGACTGCTTCTATGAAATCATTTTGTCCTTTGATAGCATTGACCCGACCAATCATGCCAATCACAAGTGCATCTTGCGCAATGTCAAATTTTTCACGAATAGAAGACGCATCCATTGGATAATAGACAGCATTATCGACACCGTTATAAATCACTTCCACTTGGCTATCTTTGATAAAGGGAGACTGCTTGATATGATTAGCGACCGCTTGGGACACCGTCACAATCTTGTCTGCATATCGTCCCATGAGCATATTGATAAAGTCAGAAATAGCTTTGGGTTTGACGATAATCTCATGAACATGCCAAATCAAAGGCAGCTTGAGCTTGCGTTTCAAATAGATGCCCTCCAAAACAGCCGCTGTATTATTGTGAACCATATCTATACTGTGTTCTCGAGCATAGAGGGCGATTTGCTTAGCATAGAAATTATAAGAGCGAATATAGTCGGCAATGCCTTTAGGATTAAAGTATTTTCTACGTAAAATCGGATAATCCAACACGCTGACCTTAGCTCCAACTTGGCGCAAAGCCTCGACTAAAACACCATCATTTGGCAGGATGACGTGAGCTTCAAATTCTTTGGAATCCAACCCTTTAATCAATTCCAGTAAAACCTTATCTGCTCCATACATTTCTGCACCAGCATGCAAGTATAAAATCCGTTTCATTCCCTATCCTTTAAACACTTCTTCATAATCTGACACAATCTTTTCCCATGTGAAAGCTGAGAGGATTCTTTGGCTTGACTTGAAATCCAAGTCAGTTATTGCTACCTGATCAAATCCTTCTACTTCCTCAATGACACGTGCCAACTCATCTTTTTTCCAATAAATGGCCCCATCTTCACCAACTTCACGGTTAAAACCAACATCTAGCAACAAATTTAGTTTTGTGGATGCTAAAGCTTCCAGTAGAGAAGGGTTGGTTCCTCCAACCTCATGCCCATGGAAATAGGCAAAGGCATTTTCACGGATGTACTTGAGCAACTCTTGGTCATAGACAGTACCGACAAATTTGACCCTAGGATCTTTGTCAAAACCAGTATCCCGTAACAACTGGTCGTAAAATTTATTCTGCTCCACATTTGTGATGAGAACAAAGTCCTTTTTGGACTTGGACTTGATAAATTCACGAATCATAGCTTCGTAGTTATTTTCAGGAACAAATCGTCCCACTACTAGATAATAGCCATTTTCGCTAACTCCTTTTTCCTGATACCAGTTCCGAACCTTGGTATCTTCTGACTTCAGGCTTGAAGGAACAGTATCCGTTCCATAGGCAATATAGGTGGTCTTTGGTTGATACTGCTTATAATCCTCTTGGATATATTGTTCGATATTTTTACTGTCACAGACCAGTAAATCTGCATGTTTGACCATGAGCTTCTCTGAAAATTTCCAGTACTTACGAACTGGCAGGCTCCACTTTGCTCGTAGCCATTCATGACCATCAGGATTCACCAGCAAAGAGCCACCAATCGCACAAATTTTTTTCTTAAGTCCAGAAATAAAAGGACCGATGCGACAAGCTAGAATGTAAAAAATGGGAGCCTCGTCCTTGTTTTCCTTAGCCAATTCAATAGCCTTGTTGACCGCTGCAATATCGTAAGCGATGGCGCGGGCCGGGCCGATATTGGGTACATCGATGTTGAAGCAAATGGCTCCATTGTGCTCAAACTGGTCTTCCGTAATGCCAGACTTAGCAGAATTTTCACGCATACAAGCAACATAGTATTGTATGTTGCTGTCTTTTTGATATTCGGTTAATTTTTCAACAAAGGTTTCAAATCCTCCATACTTAGCAGGAATCCCCTTTGAACCAATAATATAAACTGACTGTTTCATTTCTCTCCTAACAGGACTGAAGGGCAGAAATTACTTCGCCCCATCTCTCATAAATACAACTTTAACGGTCTTTAACAATATTTCAATATCTTTCCAAATAGTCCAATCATCAATATAGGCCACATCTAATTTGACAACTTCATTGAAATCCTTGATCTCACTTCGCCCGCTGACTTGCCACAAGCCTGTTATCCCAGGTTTAAAACTCAATCGACGTTTCTGTTCAGGAGTATATTTCTCATACTCATCAACTGTTGGGGGACGGGTCCCTACTAGACTCATATCTCCCATTAAAACATTCCAAAACTGTGGCAACTCATCTAGGCTGGTCTTACGAATAAAGCGACCAATGGGAGTGATACGAGGATCATCATCAACCTTAAACATACCACCTTGCATGGTATTTTGAGCTAAAAGTTCTTGTTTGCGCATTTCAGCATTCACACACATGGATCTAAATTTATAGAAAGTGAAATGTCGACCATTTTTTCCAATACGCGTTTGAGAAAAAATCGCTGGCCCACCATCTTGTCGAATCATTGGAACCAAAACAATGCTCACCAAACCACAAATAATCAATCCGACAATAGAACCGACAATATCAATGAAACGTTTAGCAATGACATGACTCGTCTTATAAAATTTTGTAGAAAACGTGATAACATTCAGCCCTGCCATCCCACGAATCTTTTTATCACTACCTAGATAGTTATTAAAAGCATTCAGGTTAACTGTCACGTCAATTCCCATTGTCTCAAAAAGTGAGATAAACTCCCCGATGTCATACTCTTCACTTGGTAGATTGATAAAAACCTCATCGACAACTTCATGAGTAGCAAAGTCTAAGATGTTCTCAGCAGGTACAACGGTTAAGGTTTGATGCTGGAAATCAGGCTGGTCTAAAACACTGACCGCCACCAAATTCCAAAAAATTTCTCCCGACTCTATCAGCCTATCGATGACTTTTTCAACCCTAGAGGTAGCTGTTATCAAGAATATCTTCTTACTCCCCTTGAGATTTGGAAAGATGCTTTTTCTATAGCGTTTAATGCATAGATTCAACAAATACAACAGAATAGAGTGTATTGTCAAAAAATAAATCATTCCTCGTCTAGAGATACTAAAACGATCTTCTAAGAAAAAATTCGAAATACTGATAGCTAAAGCAAAGAACACGATATACTTTGTCGTGTTGATAAACTCTGCTAAATAACCCCTTTTAAAAAAATCATGCCCATAATCACTGATATAAAACACAAAAAAATGAAGAATGAACAAGATAATAACCGAAGTATTTACAATCTCTGTTTCCTTAACAAAACTAAGTAAATAAGCTAATAAAATGACAAGAAAACTCTGGATTGCCGCCAAAGTAATCTTCAATCCCTTTTCTTCCATAATCTATTCCCTAAGCTAACTCTTACTTTTTTCCATAGGAGCCATAAGCCCCATATGATCCATACTTCTCAACTGAAGTATTGAGTTTATTAAGCACAATTCCTAAGAATGGTTTGCTTGTTTGTTCGAGTTGTTCTTTAGCTTTTTGGACATCACGACGATTTGTTTCACCAGCCGCAGTTACTAAAACAGAAGCGTCACACTGCTGCGTGATAATCGCCGCATCGATAACAACTCCAATCGGAGCAGTATCTACAACGATGTAGTCAAAGTACTTGCGTAAGGTGTCAATCATGGTCGCAAAATTTTCACTTTGTAGCAAGGCTGTTGGGTTGGGTGATATAGAACCCGCTTGAATAACAAACAAGTTTTCAACATTGGTATCACATAGGCCTTGTGATAGGTCTGTCGTCCCAGATAAGAACTCTGTTAGTCCAGTAATCTTCTCGCGTGATTTAAAAACACCTGACATGACAGAATTACGAATATCGGCATCGATTAACAGCGTCTTATAGCCCGCACGCGCGAAAGCCCAAGCAATATTTGTAGAAGTAGTTGACTTCCCTTCACCCGGTTTCACAGACGTGATCGAAATAACTTTCAAATTATTCCCACTCAACTGTATATTGGTACGAAGCGCATTATAATATTCTTCAGCTTTTCTTGCCAAATCTAATTTTTTTTGTACAATCTCTAATGTTGGCATCTCTCTCTCCTATTTCAATTTATCCAAATTTGGAACTACTCCCAATAGCGCAATTTGCATCACATCTTCGATATCTTCTGGACGTTTCACTCGTGTATCTAAGAGCTCAACTAGGAGAACCGTAACAACCATTACAACTGCGCCAGCAAGAAATCCAACCATGGTATTGCGACGGATATTTGGAGACGATGGGGATGTTGCAGGACGAGCTTCTTCAAGCGTTGTCACATCTGAAACTCGCGTGACACTGATGATTTTTTGGGCAGCAACCTCTCTCAAAGAGTTAGCGATGCGGCTCGCTTCTTCAGGAAAACGATCTGTCACAGAGATAGAAACAATACGCGTATCCACTGGAACTGTTACCTTAATTTTACTAGCTAGACCTTTTGGAGGGAGATCTAGTTTCAAATCAGTCGCAACTTTTTCTAAAACGTCTTGCGAGAGAATGATTTCACGATAGTCTTTTACCAAGTAAGATCCAGCTTGCAAGTCTTGGTTGGTCAAACCTGGCTTATCTCCCTGATTACGGTTGACCACATAAATTCGGGTCGTACTCGTAAACTCCGGCTTCACAATAAAACTACTGTAGGCAAATGCTACTGTCCCTGTCACGAATGCTACCAAAGCAATTAAAAATTTTCGTTTCCAAAGGATTTTAAGTAAGTGAAATACATCGATTTCCATCATATTTTGTTCTTTCATTTTTTCTCCTAAATCAATTGATCCATTATTATTTTTCGGGGATTATCCTTAAAAAGTTCCTTAGCCTTATCTTCACTGTATTTTTTGGCAATGATATCATAGGCTTCCTCCATATGAGGAGGTCTGTGATCCAAGTTGTGCATATCACTTGCGATCACGTGAACCAGATCTCGTTCCAAGAAATACTGAGCTCTCTTTTTCATGAATTTATAAGTTTCTCCGAAGAGTTTAGGTTTCAAGACATGAGAACTATTGACTTGAGTATAACATCCCATATCAATCAGCTCTCGCACGCGCTGCTCATTGTTTTCTAAAGCATCGTAACGTTCAATGTGGGCAATGATGGGTGTAATGCCTAACATTAGAATATTACTCAGCCCCTTATGCATATCCCGATAGGGTGTATTCATACTAAACTCAATCAAAGCATAGCGACTATCGTTGAGGGTCGGGATTAATTTCTTTTCTAACTTCTCAACAACATCTGGCGTATAGTAGATTTCTGCCCCATAGGCAATGATTAAGTTATCCGCAACTTCCTTAGCCATTTCTCGCACCTTTAGAAAGTTAGTCGCGATTTTTTCTTCAGGAGTTTCGAACATCCCTTTTCGTCTATGCGAAGTTGAAACGATTGTCCTCACTCCTTGACTGTAGGCCTCTCTAAGAAGTTTTTTACTTTCCTCTATCGACTTTGGACCATCGTCCACATCAAAAACGATGTGCGAATGAATATCGATCATGCTACTTGCCCTCCATCACATCATTGATAGCAGCTTTCGCAGCGGCCAAGCTACTTTCATCAATTTCCATCATGTAGAGGTTACTATCTGGCATAGCGTATGAAGGAAGATCCGTGCGTCCAGTTCCTTTCAAGTCTTGAGAGTTGACTTTGTAGTTCCCACCACTCTCCAATTGAGTATTAACCAGATCCATCATGGTTTCCAAAGGCATATTGGTCTGAAGAGAATCTTGTAATCCTTGAATAATATTGTCATAGTTCTTCAAAGCTTCAGTTGATGTTAATTTCTGAATCACAGCTACAATAACCTTTTGTTGGTTTCGACCACGGTCACGATCTCCATCTGCTAGAGAGTAGCGCTCACGGACAAAACCAAGAGCCTGCTCAGAGTCTAGATGGACATTTCCAACTGGGAAATGGAACTTCCCGTGTAAAGATGTGAAATCTTGGTCATTATAAACATCTACGCCACCTAAAAGGTCAATCAACTTCAAGAAAGAGGTAAAGTTCAAGCGCACATAATAGTTAATATCCACCCCATAGAGATTTTCCAAGGTATGAATCGACGAGTCTACTCCATAAATCCCTGCATGGGTCAATTTGTCCTTTTGATTGTTTCCTCCATCCGCAATCGGAACATAGGAATCACGAGGAGTTGTAGTGAGAAGGATTTTCTTGGTATCTCGATTCACAGTCATTAGAATATTCACATCAGAACGCGAAACGGAACTAATCGGACCATAGGTATCAATACCGCTCACATAAATATTGAAAGCTTTATTCTTCGATACCTTTGGTGCCGCAACATCCTTAGTTAATTGTTTTGTATAGATTTTTTTGATTTTTGAAGCATAATCTGGATACTCTGCTTCAATGATATTTTCAAAGACACTATTTAAGACAATTGCTTTCGTTTCACCAGAAAGCAGACTCTTATAAGCTGCTAGGTAAGAAGTCGCTTTCTCAACTGTCAAGTCCTTACTCTGGCTGGTCTTAATATCTGCTAACAACTTTTGAATATTGTCATTGTCTGTCTCTGTTGGCCCCGTAACCGTATCCAGTTGAGTCACATTATTGATCTCACTATCTTTCAAAACGACCACACTGATTGAATACTCTGAGTAGTTTGAGGTCGCATTGATATGATTGGTAAAACCGACAAACTGTTGCAAAGCATAGAGAGAAACGGAGCTAACTACGATAGCAAGTGTCAAAAAGAAAACCGTAAACTTCTCGGCTTTTTTATACACTATCAGAAGGATTGCAATTACAGCAGAAATGAGAATAAGAACCGCCGTAAGGATATTGAGGTACCGAAAAGCTAAGATATTATGTTTAAAAATCAAGAACAGCAAAAAACCACCCAACAGTAGATAAATGGTTAATAAGACTATGTTAATATTTCGTTTCATGTTGCCAGAACGAGCTCTCTTTGAACGTCTACTCATGATAATCCCCTATACACGTTAATAGTTATAAATATTATATCACAATCATGATGGAAATTCCATCCATCCTTGCTATTTTCAGCGTTTTCATTCGCTTTTGTTCTCTTAAGTTGCTCTGAAATATAAGCAAAGTTCCGAATGCCATTCTGCACAAAAAGACAAGGCGCTCAGGGGCAACCTTGTCTGTAATCTTATTTTACGTGGTTTTCAAACTCTTTTTGGCTCTTTTCGATAGCTTTTTTACTTTCTTCTTCCCACTTAGCCTTGGCTTCATCAAATTGTTTCTTGGTAACAGGGTCTTTTTGTAATCTCATGTACTTATAATTATTTCCGTCACCCTTGATTCCCACTAGGGAGTAGGCACGTGTAAACGGAGTTACTTTGGTTACAGAGGCTGTACCACCATTTGACATAGCAGACATAACTAGAGAATTGTCAATCATCCAAGCTTGAGCTTCAGCGTATTTTTCATAACGCTTAGTGACATCTTTATTCTCAGCATCTGCTTCTTTCAGGAGTTGTGTATAGGTATCGAGCCCCAAACTCTTAATGAGCTCTTGGTCTTCCTTGGCATCAAGACCAAAAATCTTGAGATAGAAGCCTGTTTCAGCATTGAAGGGGTCTAGATAAGTTGATGGATCCTGGTAATCACCAACCCAACCATCAAAGTTTAGGTCGTAGTCACGAGCTGCTGGATTTGGTGCTAGGAAGGCAACATTCCCAAAGTCATCTGTAGAAAGCTGTTGAACATCAATGACGATATTGTCAGAACCTAGTACTGTTTCAAGGGTTTGTTTAACCGAGTTCATACCAGAAACCGCATTTTTATTCGTCTGATCAACAGGGACATCCAAATGGATTGGGAAAGTCACGCCTTGGGCTTCCAATTCCTTTTTAGCTTCCGCAAATCTTGCTTGGGCCTTTTCCTTGTTAAAGTAGGCATCTTGAGCATCTGCCAAATTGATACCTGACCACTCAGTTCCGTAGTTCACAAGCTTAGAAGCTGTTACTTCTCCAAAGGTCTTATCTCCCACCTGGACAAATGTTGGAGGAACTAGAGTATTACGAAGGGTTTTGCTCGCTGCTTCTTCACCGTTAGATTGAGCAGAGTAGGCTGTTCGATCAATTCCAAAGTTGATAGCCTGACGGAAATTTTTATTTAAGATAGCTGTTTGAGCTGATTTCTTTTGTTCGTCCGTTGTTTTAGCGGTATGATTATAGGTTTTGCGGTTGACGTTAAAGTTAAAGTACCAAGATGTCTTGTCTTGTAAACTATAGACGATATTGTCTTGGTATTTTTCTTTTGTCTTAGCATAGTTCGAACTATTTGGATAGACTCCTGCAATCGAGTAAGCACCACTTTCAAAGTTTCGAATGGTCATCTCCTGATCTGACCCATCAAAGTAAGCTAACTTAACTTTTTCAATGGTTACTTTATCATGGTCATAATAGTGTGGATTCTTCACATATTCAATCGAAGATTTTGATGTGAAATCTTTTAACAGATAGGGGCCGTTATAAAGGATACTGTCTGGTGTCAAGGTACCAAAATCTTTATCCTTTGATTTCAAGAACTCTTCGTTGACTGGGAAAAGAATACTATTGGTTGTCTTTGAATTCCAGTACGGTTCTGGTCGAGTCAAAGTGTACTCGACTGTGTAATCATCCAAGGCTTTGACACCAACAGTTGAAAAGTCATTGGTCACACCCGTCACATAGTCATTCAATCCCTTGATTGAATTTTGAATCAGATCCATGGCTTGCCCCTTGTTGTCCGCGGCATATTTGATCCCAGTGACAAAATCCTGAGCTTTGACTGAAGCATACTCCTCACCGTCAGCTGTATACCACTTGGCATCTTTTCTAAGCTTGTAGGTATAGATCAAACCATCTGATGAAACAGACCAATCCTCCGCAAGAGCAGGCACGAGGTTCCCGTAGCTGTCATTTTCTAGCAAACCATCTACAAGATTGGTAATAACGGCAGTGTTATCTGCATAATAATCTAGGAGATAGTTAAAAGTTGTTGGATTCGCACTAAATGTTGATGAATAAGTGCTAGTATCTGTATTGGACTGTCCACATGCAGAGAGCAAAATCCCTGTCGCTAAGACAAGACCTGTCCCAATCAGTCTTTTTTTCATTTTGATCATCACTCACTCCTTTATGTCACTTTTTATAACATAACCATATTTTATCAAATTTATTCAAAAATGTAAAGTTACTACTTTTATGACAACTGGTGTCTCAAAACAAAAAAAGGAAGCACAGTTTCCTGCAACTTCCTTTTCTATTTATAGATTACTTGACGTGTTTTTCAAGTTCTTTTTGGTATTTGGCATTTGTTTCGATTTTTTCTTGTTGCCATTTCTTGAAGGCTTCTTCGTATTCTTTTGCAGTCACAACGTCATTTTGCAACTCCAAACCTTTGAACACAAATGGGTCTCCCTTGATCCCGACTTGAGAATAAGCTTTTGTGAATGGTACAGTACGGCTAACCGTTGGAGAACCACCTGAAGAAGCAACTGGAATCAAGAGTGAGCTATCAGACACCCAAGCTTGAGCTTTAGCATATTTTTCATAACGCTTGTTAAGGTCGCTGGTTTCAGCTGCAGCATCATCCAAGAGCTTTTTGTACTCATCAAGTCCAACTTGAGCCATCACTTCTGGATCTTTTCCGCGAGTGATCCCCAAGTGTTTAAGGGCAGAACCCTTCTTGGCATCAAGGATGTTGAGGTAGGTAGCTGGGTCTTGATAGTCTGGCCCCCAACCAGTTCCGTTCAAGTCATAGTCTTTTTGAGATGGAACCTTGGCTTGAGACGTAATGCTTATTTTCTCATTATCGGTCATTTGAAGGACATCAACAATGACATTTTCAGTACCAAGTGATGATTCGATAGACTGCTTGAGTGAGTTGGTTTGTTGAACCGCGATTACATCTGTTTGTTCAACGGGGATATCCAAATGGATTGGGAAGGTAACCCCCTTGGCTTGCAATTCTTCCTTGGCTTTAGCAAAGGCTGCCTTAGCTTTTTCAGGACTGTAAATCGTATCCTTGCCATCTGTAAGGGCTACATCTTTCCACTGGTCTCCATATGAAACGAGCTCTGCCTGAGCCAACTCTCCAAAGGTTTTTTCACCCACTTGAACGTAGTCATGTGGCACTAGGCTGTTACGGATAATCTTGTTCGCACCTTCTTCACCATTCAACTGAGCAGTATAAGAATGACGATCAAGGGCAAAGTTCAGCGCCTGACGGAAGTTCTTGTTGAGAAGAGCTTCTTTCGTTGATGTTTTTTGAGCTTCGTCTGTTTTAGCTGTTTTATTATAAGATTGGCGGTTTACGTTAACAGTGAGGTAGTAGCTAGTCGCTTCTTGTGGACTGTAGACAATCTTATCGCCGTACTCTTGTTTAGTTGACTCAAAGTTTGAGCTTGTTGGGAAGAGACGGGCTGTTGTATAAGCACCTTGTGTAAAGCTACGAATCAAAGATTCTTGGTCTGATCCATCGTAGAAAGTTAGTTTAATATTGTCAATCTTGACATTGTCCTTATCCCAGTAGTTTGGATTCTTTTCATATTCAATGACTGATTTTGAAGTCAATGATTTCAAGAAGTAAGGACCATTATATAGGATACCCGATGGAGTTGGTGCACCGTAGTCGCTCCCTTTAGAATTCAAGAATTCTTCAT
>NZ_AJQY01000034.1:0-11951 GCF_000296875.1 Streptococcus sp. GMD1S
GCGTTTTTAGCTGTCGCAACGACTTTGTCACCTTCTTTAAGTTCGAATTCGTATTTATCAGCTTCAAGGTCTTTACCATTCAAGACTTTCTTAGCTGTGATAGTTTCTTTAGCTGGAGTTGCTTTATAGGTGTTAGTGAAAGTTGGTTCTGCAGATGTGACAGTTGCTGTTAAAACTCCACTTTGGAAAGTTGCTGCTACAGTAACTTCCTTGGCTTCTGTATCAAATGCAACGCCTGCAACTGCTGTTGAAGTGTCTTCTTTGATGATGTAGTGATAAGTTCCCGCACCTTTTACTTGGAGATTCTCAAAGGTAATAGTCCCATCAGCTTTTGATTTTGCTGTAGCTACAGGATCCTTCAAGTTCTCTGCAGTAAACAGGTTAAAGGTAAACTCATCTGCTTTTGGAAGTTTATCTGTACGTCCTTCTACTACTTTCTTAGCCGTCACATTGAATACAGCTGGAACAGGTTCGTCTTTAAGATGAATAGTAGAACCCGCAGCACCGAGTTTGACTGTATACTCTTTTTCATCTAGTTTATAACCTGCTGGAGCAGTCTTCTCTTTGATCTTAAACGTTTTACCTTCCCATTTCTGATCATAAGTTTTCGTAAGCGCTACTCCTTTTTCATTCGTAGTCACTTCTGTTGTTTCACTTGCATCATCTGCTGCTGTCACAGTATATACCGCACCCGAAACCGGAGCCAGAGTGAAGGCATCAGTCTTATGAATCTTAATTTGGTAAGCAGTAGATGCTACAATCGTACCAGAAATCAAAGATGTCGCCTCAGCTGTCATATCAAGTGCTCCCGGACGACTTGTATTCTGTGCTAATTTAGTCCCGTCAGCCAATGACAGAGCAACCCTATTTCCTACTTTACTTCCATCATTAGGAGTTGTTGTGTTATAAGAGACTATATAAGAGGTCGTTCCATCTTTAAAAATGATATCAAATGAAGTATAGTTTTCGTTCCACGAAACGGTATAGTCTTGTCCCTCAGTTAACAAAACTGCATCATCTGGAACAGCAGAAGTCCCAACAGTGATATTTGCCTTATACACTTTTAGAGTCTCAGGAATATACTGTGCAGGAGTGTAACTAGTATCATCATTTGGTATAGTATCATGTAATACAATATTTTGTCCTAAGTCTTGTTTCTCTGTATTTACACGTACACGCCAGGTAGACCATGCATCTCCCTTGCTAACCGAACCAATCTCAGCCAGTTTTGGAGAGTTCCAATTTTCAAGGGCAGCACGACCCCCAATTTTAGCATAATTTTCAGTACCAACTTTGGGACCATCGATTGTTTTTGATGAATAAATGTGAGTCACTTCTTGCTTCAATGAGGATGAATTAAAGTTTATGCGGGTTTTATTCTGATCCTTTAAGAATCTAAAAGTAACAGAAAAATTCCCTGACACATCCTTTACCTTATCTCCACCAGTTTTCTCTAGATATTTATCCAAGTTTTTCAAGGTGATTTTTGCTTTCCCACCTTGATCAGTCCCATTTGAAGTCACTTCAGCTTCTCCAATAGTAACTTTTGTTGTCGGATCGATTAAATCCTGACTCCCCTCATAAACTGCCATAGGAGCAGGTATATCAAAGGTAAAATAATCTCCATTATTCAAATGTTCATTATACTGTTTGAGATCAAAAGTCACGCGAAGCTTATATGCTAAATTCGTACGAAGCGAGAAATCTCCTTCTGAACTCACATTTTGCTTAGTATCTGAAGCATCTAACAGATCAATACCTGTAATGACTTGTGTCAATTCTTTTGAAACAGGATTATCTGCTTTAACAATGCCTATCAAAACAGATGCTAGGCCTAAAATAGCAAAAGCTAACGCAGAAAATTTAGAAAGCATATTTAACGCTTTGCTTTTCGACATTTCTTCTCCTCTTTTCTTTATGAAATTTTTATTTCTAATCTCCCTAAGAGATTACATCATACCATTTTGACAACCCCTATCACTAACTAGAGTTTATCTATTGTATTATAACATCTCAATACAATCTATTCAAGTTTAATAACTAGAAAATAAGTTTTTATAAGATTTTATTATATTATTCTCTCGAATTTCAACACATTGTCACAAGAATTAACAAAATCTCTCAGTATTTTTCATATGATATGTCGAAAATTTATCTTTTAGATATAGAAAAAAGCCAGTCCTATAGACTAGCTTTCTTTCTATTCTAATTGAATCTTAGCTCAAGGCGTCATCCATTGAAAGAACTTCGTGGAAGACACGTTGTGTCAATTCAGTTTTTTGTTCTGGAGTGAGGTATTTAGTGTTTACACAGTATCCAGAGATACGTACGATAACGTCTTCACCTGACATGATCTTTTCGTAAACATCGTTCAAGTCCATAACGTTCAAGTTAACGTGTTGTCCACCGTTTTCGAAGTAACCATCAAGGATTGTTACCAAGTTATCAACTTGTTCGTCACGAGTCTTACCAAGAGCACGTGGAGAAACTTGAGTTGTCAATGAGATACCGTCAGCTGCGTAACCAAAGTCAAGGCTAGCAAGTGAGTTCAAGTTTTGCAACCATCCACCTTTAGCTTTGTTAGATGGGTTCGCACCTGGTGAGAAGAATTCAAGTTTAGACAAGTTCACAGAACCATCTTCGTTGAGGTATACACCTTTGTGGACTGGTGAGTTACCAGTTTGTTTAGAGTAAGCAACGTTAGATGTGATTGTCAAAAGTGATACAGTAGCTTCTGCGTCTTTGTATAGTTTGTGGCTACGTAGACGAGTTGTATAAGCTTCGATCAACCATTCTGCCAATTCGTTTGAACGTGGGTCATCTTCACCCCAACGTGGGTATTCACCGATTGTTTCGTAATCGTAGATGTATCCATTTTCGTCACGGATTGGTTTAACGGTAGCGTATTTGATAGCTGACAATGTATCAACTGTGTTTGCAAATCCACAGATACCGAATCCCATGTTAGCACGTTGTTTAGTTGGCAAGAAGGCCATTTGAACAGCTTCGTAGTTGTACTTGTCAGTCATGTAGTGGATGATGTTCAAAGCGTCTACATAAGTGTCAGTCAACCAGTCAAGAGATTTTTCAAAGTTCGCTTTAACTGATTCGAATTCAAGAACTTCGTCACGGATAGGATCGATGTCAAATACTTTGTAGTCTTTGTGAACATCGTCGTAACCACCGTTCAAACCAGTAAGAAGGGCTTTCAAAACGTTTACACGAGCACCGAAGTACTGGATGTTGTGGCGTTGATCTTCGTTTTCTGGGTCAAGTGGTGACACACAGCATGAGATACAGCTCATTTCTCCGTATCCGTCTTTAGCCATTGTTGTTACACCTTCATATTGGATAGAAGAGTGTTTGTGGCTCATGTGCATACAGTAGCGACGGAAGTTGTATGGCAATTTGTCAGTCCAAAGAACTGTCAAGTTCGGCTCTGGAGAGTTACCGATGTTGTCAAGAGTGTTCAAGAAACGGTAGTCCATCTTAGTAACACGGTGACGACCATCGTTACCCATACCAGCCATAGAAGTTGTGATGAAGGTTGGGTCACCTGAGTACAATTGGTCATAAGCTTTTGTACGAGCAAATTTAACTGTACGAAGTTTCATAACGAAATCATCAACGAACTCTTGGATTTCTGATTCAGTAAATGTACCGCGAGCAAGGTCACGTTCTGCAAAGATATCCAATACGATTGGCACACGTCCTAGAGATGTAGCAGCACCGTTAATCACACGGCAGACAGCCATGAAGGCGATGTTAACCCATTGGATTGCTTCTTTCGTGTTCATCGCTGGTTTGCGGACATCAACTCCGTAAAGGTCACCCAAGCGAACAACTTGTTGCAATGCTTGGTATTGAAGGTTTACTTCTTCACGAAGACGGATTGTTTCTTCATCAATTTCTTTGATCGCATTCCAGTCGTTTACTTTTTCTTGCATCAAGTAGTCTGCACCGTAAAGAGCAAGACGTGCGTAAACACCGATGATACGTCCACGTGAGTAGGCATCTGGAAGACCAGTTACAGTGTGAGCGTGACGAGCGCGACGAATGTTTGAAGTGTAGGCACGGAAGATACCGTCGTTAACTGTTGTTACGTATTTAGTGAAGATTTCGTGAACAGCTGGATCTGGTTCATATCCATTTTCTTTCAAAGTAGTTTCAGCCATACGGATACCACCTTTTGGCATGAAGTTCAATTTGAAGAGTTCATCGTTTTGGATACCAAAAATCACTTCGTTTTCTTTGTCGATAAATCCAGCAGGAATATCAGCAATAGATGTTGGACGAGTGTCCATTGGGAAACGAGTTTCTTCGTAGTGTGCTTTTGTTTCTTCTACGATTTTTTTGATGTGAAGTGAACGTTCTGTTGGTCCAGCAAGGAAACTTTCATCTCCATCGTAAGGTGTGTAGTTAGCTTGAACGAAGCGAGAAATACTTGCTTTTTCTTTCCAATCTACGCCTTTGAAGCCTTCCCAAGCTTTATCAAAAATATCTTGTGCTTCAACAACTGTCTTAACAACCATGTTAATATCCTCTTTTTTCTAGTAACAGTCATCTGTTACATTCTTGAGACAAGTATACCATACAGTAACCGATTTCAACAAGAGAAAATCAGTATTTTAGACGCTTTCTTTTATAATACAGTCTCTTTTTTGTTCTTATCTGTATTATATTTTTGAAAGTCAGGTTGAACTTTCCCATTTTTTCAGAAAAAAGGGTATAATAAATAGAAAATGACACTAGAAAGGGATTGGAATGCTCATATTTCCATTGATAAATGATCTGTCCAGAAAAATCATCCATATCGACATGGATGCCTTTTTTGCTGCGGTGGAAATAAGAGATAATCCTAAGTTAAAGGGCAAACCTGTCATTATCGGAAGCGACCCCAGACAAACAGGTGGGCGTGGTGTCGTTTCTACCTGTAGCTATGAGGCACGAGCTTTTGGTGTTCATTCAGCCATGAGTTCTAAAGAAGCTTATGAGCGCTGTCCCCAAGCTATCTTTATCTCTGGAAATTATGAAAAGTATAAGACTGTGGGACTTGAGATTCGAGCTATTTTTAAACGCTACACTGATTTGATTGAACCTATGAGTATCGACGAGGCATACTTAGATGTGACGGAAAATAAACTCGGTATCAAGTCAGCCGTCAAAATAGCCCGCCTCATCCAAGAGGATATCTGGCAGGAACTACACCTGACCGCTTCTGCAGGCGTTTCCTACAATAAATTTCTAGCTAAAATGGCCAGTGATTATCAGAAGCCACATGGTTTGACAGTGATTCTACCTGACAAAGCCCAAGACTTTCTCAAACAAATGGACATTGCTAAATTTCATGGTGTAGGAAAGAAGACAGTAGAAAAGCTTCATGAAATGGGCATTTATACTGGTGCAGACTTATTGGATGTCTCAGAAGTTACTTTAATCGATCGCTTTGGCAGACTTGGTTATGATCTTTATCGAAAGGCTCGTGGTATTCACAATTCTCCAGTCAAGTCCAATCGCATCCGCAAATCAATCGGGAAGGAGAAAACCTATAGTAAGATTCTCCAGGATGAAGAAGATATCAAAAAAGAGCTGACTCTTCTCTCCGAAAAGGTAGCTCACAATCTCAGCAAGCAGGACAAAGCTGGAAAAATCATTATCCTAAAAATACGATATGCTGACTTCTCCACTCTGACTAGACGAAAAAGCCTCCCACAAGCTACACAGGACGCTAGTCAGATTTCTCAAACCGCCCTTCAACTCTACGAAGAGCTAGCTGAAAAAGAAAAAGGTATCCGTTTACTAGGAATTACGGTGACAGGATTTTAAAAAGCTTGAAGGAAACTTCCCTCAAGCTTTTTTCTTATACAAACAAACGCACAAAACTATAGAGCAACAAGACACTACCGAGTACGATACGGTATTTACCAAAGAGTGTAAAGTCGTGTTTTTTCACATAACTGGTCAAGAAACGAATAGCAACCATGCTGACCGCAAAGGCAACACCCATGGCAACCAAGAGCAAGAACAGTTGTCCAAAACTCAAGAGTTGACCTGCTTTAATAAATTTGAAAATCTTTAAAGCGCTGGCTCCGAACATAACAGGAATTCCGAGATAGAAGGTGAACTCTGTTACGACTGAGCGGCTTGTTCCATTTAACAAACCACCAACGATCGTCGCACCTGAACGGCTCGTTCCTGGAAAGAGGGCGAGGACTTGGAAGAGCCCAATGTAAAGGGCTGTTTTATAGGGCAACTTGTCTAGCTCTGTCACTGTTGGTTCAATGGCTTGCGCCTTATTTCGTTTTTCAAGGTAGATAAAGGCAACACCATAGATAATCAACATGATTGCAACTGAAACCATGTTATGGAAGTTGGCATCAAACCAATCATCTAATTTAAAAACCAATAGCAAAGGCAAGGTCGCAACGAAGACTTTTGACCACAATTGCCAAGTTCTACGAACTTCTACCTTAGTTTTACCAGGTTTGAAAGGGTTAAGCTTGTTAAAGTAAATGACCATAACTGCTAAAATGGCACCAAGCTGAATGACAACATTAAACATGGACATGAAGGCTTCATTCTGGTCCTTGTATTGTACAAATTCTTCAACCAAGATCAAGTGGCCAGTACTTGAAATGGGCAACCATTCCGTAATTCCTTCAACAATCCCAAAAAAGATTGACTTCAAAATTTCAATAAAATACATACATTACTCCTTTTTCTGTCCTCTATTATAACATAATTTCAGATGTTGCGATAGATTTTTTAGAAGGCGCCGATGCTACCACCGCCTCCGCCTCCTGAGAATCCTCCACCTGAAGAACCACTTCCAGAAGATACAGAGTAATTGCTAGCTGTATTTGCGACAGCAGTATATTGCTTGATTTGTGCAGTTGAGGTGTAGAACTGTGAGTGCCAACCATAGGCTACATAAAGATTCAAATCTGGATTTTCAAGCTGAATATGGCGGACTTTCATTAACTTGCTCACCTTCTTGGCATAACCAAAGAGAGTCGCATAGACCAGTAGACGATTCCAAAGGACGATGCTCTCTAGCTCGGCCTGATCCAGATGAGCGATGTCGCGAAGCATATTTTCAAAACTCGTCCAGAGATAGAAGATTTCTGCTCCTTCCTCTGTTAGAACTCCATCACGATAGGCCCCTCGCGTGGCAAGATAAACCCAGAAACTAGTCCCTAATCCTGTCAATCCTAAAAGTAGAAACGGGATCGAAAAGAAGCCATGTGTTTGCCAACTATAATAAAAGAAAAGCAATCCACCTAGAGCTGTTATGGCTGAACAGACCCGCATCCCGAGAGCAAGGCGACGTTCCTCACTTGTCAAAGGACGATAGTAGCTTGGGATACGAAGTACATGGACCTTATCCTTGACACAAGACTGAATGCGTTGAAGTCTTCCTTCAAAGGAGCGTTTGAGACGCGAGCCTGTTTCTCGGATATGTTTTTCATCTGACTCTTTGGCACCACGGTAAAGGGAAGATGAAACTTGGTAATCAGGGAAGAGCTCTGAAATAGCCAATTCTTTCTTATTTGACAAGGTCATGCGTAGACATTCTTTCTCAAAATTGGACAAACCCTTTTCACTGATAATGCGCACATAAGGTTCCTCATCCCCTTGGAAAATAGATAAATGACCTCGATCTACTAAATCCAACAAGGTTGCCTGAATCAGACGTTCAAAAGTAAATTTACCAAACCCTGATTTGTTTAGGGGATTGACTTCCTCTAAGGAAGTTGAATACACTGCTTCTGCTAAAACCATTGGAGGCAAATCCATCGGTGGTTCGTAGAGTCGATGATCTTTTGGAAAGACCTTTTTAATGCTTGTACTCTGACGAAACATCCTATAGAAAATAGGAACTAGAAGTAAGAGACTCATAAAAATGACGGGAAATACCCATTTCATCAAAATCTCACTTTGCGCTTTTTCTGTTGCTATATTGCTTTCAATCCGGTTAAAATCGGTTAAACGTTCTTCCTCTAATCCTTGATCTGGAGCTCCTGCAAAAGCACTTCTAGGCCAGTATGCGTGTAATTCGATCTGTCGCTTTCTAGGAAGGTCTTTCATTTTGACATGATAGAGATTATTTACTTTTTCAACACTAGAGTCCCTTAGGAGTTGTCCTGCATGAAAATAGAGTTTCTCCGCTGGAGTATCAGAGCTGACCTTGAACTCAATCTCTTTGATGTCTCCAGTACTATCTGTCAAGGGTTGCCAATTTAGCTCTGCGATATCCTTATACAAGAAGAGAAGATTTGATAGTTTCCAGGTAACCGTTACCCGAACAGTATCTCCAGCATATCCAGCATTGTAAATTTTTACCTTGTAACCGTCCTCTTCCTCCATAGTATAGAAGGAAGCATTTTGAACAATTCTTCCATTTTTAGAGACCTGAACGGTCGGATCGGGATCAATGTCAAATCCTTCTGGCATTTTCCCAGCTTTCCCGAGTCCAACTAACTGACCATTATAATCATCTCCAAAGCGGTAGGTAATTGTTTCCTTAAAAATTGCAGTATTATCTGCATGAATATTCAAATCACCCTGATAAGATAAGATATCAAAGTCTACTGCAAAAACCAGGCTCGGTATAAATAATAAATAAGTAAATACCAAAGCCAACAGCCATCTTTTTTTCATAATCGCTTCCCTTTCAATCTTTTTACCATTATATCATTTTTTATAAGTAAAGGCTTACTTGTATTGAAAATCTCACTATTTTTAGATACAATAGAGAGAGTCATTTTTAGACTAGAAATAGGAGAAAACATGAAAAAATTATGCTTATCTATCCTTGCTAGCCTAGCCCTTACCTTAGGACTAGTTAGCCAAGTCCAAGCCGACGAATATTTACGCATCGGGATGGAGGCAGCTTACGCTCCCTTCAACTGGACCCAAGACGACGATAGTAACGGCGCCGTCAAAATCGACGGTACCAACCAATATGCCAACGGCTACGATGTTCAAATTGCTAAAAAGATTGCCAAAGACCTTGGTAAGGAACCTTTGGTTGTGAAAACCAAATGGGAAGGACTTGTTCCAGCCCTTACTTCTGGCAAAATTGATATGATCATTGCCGGTATGAGCCCAACCGCTGAACGCAAACAAGAAATTGCTTTTTCAAGCAGTTACTATACTAGCGAACCGGTTCTATTGGTAAAAAAGGACTCTGCCTATGCCAATGCCAAATCTTTAGAGGACTTTAGTGGAGCAAAAATCACGTCTCAACAAGGTGTTTATCTTTATGACCTGATTTCCCAAATTCCAGGTGCCAAAAAAGAAACAGCTATGGGTGACTTCGCCCAAATGCGTCAAGCTCTGGAGGCTGGTGTTATTGATGCCTATGTTTCTGAACGACCTGAAGCAATGACCGCTGAGTCTGCTAACGCTAAGTTCAAAATGATCCAACCTCAACCGGGTTTCAAAACTGGCGAAGAAGATACAGCTATTGCCATTGGACTTCGTAAAGATGACAGCCGCATCAGCCAAATCAACGCGAGCATCGAAACCATCTCTAAGGATGAACAAGTAGCCCTCATGGATCGTATGATCAAAGAGCAACCTGTGGAGTCTACAACAACGGAGGAAGAAAGTAGTTTCTTTAGCCAAGTTGCTAAGATCCTTTCTGAAAACTGGCAACAACTCTTGCGTGGTGCTGGTATCACACTCCTAATCTCCATTATCGGAACCATCACAGGTCTCCTTATCGGACTTGCAATCGGGGTCTTCCGTACCGCTCCACTATCTGAGAACAAGGCAATGTACACCCTACAGAAACTAGTCGGTTGGATTCTCAATGTCTATATCGAGATCTTCCGTGGTACACCAATGATTGTTCAATCCATGGTTATCTACTATGGAACTGCCCAAGCTTTCGGTATCAATCTTGACCGCACACTAGCCGCTATCTTCATCGTCTCAATCAACACAGGTGCCTACATGACTGAAATCGTCCGTGGTGGTATTCTAGCAGTTGACAAAGGACAGTTTGAAGCTGCAACTGCTCTTGGTATGACCCACAATCAAACCATGCGTAAGATTGTCCTACCTCAGGTTGTCCGTAATATTCTACCTGCTACTGGTAATGAGTTTGTCATCAATATCAAAGATACCTCTGTATTGAACGTTATTTCAGTTGTTGAGCTTTATTTCTCAGGAAATACTGTAGCAACACAAACTTATCAATACTTCCAGACCTTTACCATCATCGCCGTGATTTACTTTGTCCTCACCTTTACTGTGACCCGTATCCTACGCTTCATCGAACGTCGTATGGACATGGATACTTACACTACAGGTGCTAACCAAATGCAAACGGAGGATTTGAAAAAATGACACAACCAATCCTTGAAATCAAACACCTCAAAAAATCATATGGGCAAAACGAAGTGCTAAAAGACATTTCTCTCACCGTCCATAAAGGAGAGGTTATTTCCATCATCGGGAGCTCAGGAAGTGGAAAATCAACCTTCCTTCGTTCGATTAATTTACTAGAAACACCTACAGAGGGTGAGATTCTCTATCGAGGAGAAAATGTCTTAGAAAAAGGCTATAACCTCACCCATTATCGTGAAAAGCTCGGTATGGTTTTCCAATCTTTCAATCTCTTTGAAAATCTGAATGTCCTTGAAAATACGATCGTTGCCCAAACAACTGTACTCAAACGTGACCACTCTGAAGCTGAAAAAATTGCCAAAGAGAATCTCGAAAAAGTTGGTATGGGAGAACGTTACTGGCAAGCCAAACCGAAGCAACTATCAGGTGGTCAGAAACAACGTGTGGCTATCGCCCGCGCTCTCTCCATGAATCCTGATGCCATTCTCTTCGACGAACCAACATCTGCTCTTGACCCTGAAATGGTCGGAGAAGTCCTCAAAATTATGCAGGATTTGGCTCAAGAAGGCTTGACCATGATCGTCGTAACCCACGAAATGGAATTCGCTCGCGATGTCTCTCACCGTGTCATCTTTATGGATAAGGGCGTCATTGCTGAAGAAGGTAAACCAGAAGAACTCTTCACGAACCCTAAAGAAGAACGGACAAAAGAATTTCTTCAACGCTATCTCAGCTAATAAACAAAGACTGCATAAAGAATGCAGTCTTTTTAATTTGTAATTGTAAAGAAAAGGCAGACTCGATTCAGGAATCTGCCTGTGACCACAGTTTAATCTTCAAATTTTTCATGATTTTTTTCATAGAAATCGATTAAACCAAGAGCTGTTTCAAATGAAATATTTTTAACTTTTGCGCGTCCTTGTGCTAGAGCAATGATAGACATTTCACGCGCATTCGTTTCTTTAGAGATACGGTAGCCTGTGATTTTCTTATCACGAACCCAGCCAACAACTGCTTCTACTTTTTCAAAGTTCGACTTAGCCATGTTCTTCTCCTAAATTATTCTTTACAATACTTAATTGTATACGTTTTTATTTCGTTTGTCAATAAAAAAACATATATTCGTCGTAACTATATTATTCTGCATATTTTTATTTGGCTTTTAAAGCCGATAATATATGAGTTCTTATGTCCTCGACTCCATTAGGATTTGCTGGTAGGAAGATTGTATTATTACCCTCTTTATCTGCAAAATTATTCAACGTATCTAAATACTGGTTCGTTAATAGGATAGACATGATTTGTTCTTCAGTTAGCTCAACATTGGCTCCCTTTAACTCTTGGATAGAATCAGCTAGTCCGTCAACAATTGCTTTACGCTGCTCTGCAATCCCTACACCATGTAGGCGATCTTTTTCTGCTTCTGCTTCTGCTGCGGTCACGATTTTAATCTTATCTGCTTCAGCAAGCTCTTGCGCCGCAACTCTCTTACGTTGAGCCGCGTTAATTTCATTCATTGATTGTTTTACTTCAGCATCAGGTTCAACCTTAGTAATCAGCGTTTTGACAATGATATACCCATACGTAGACATTTC
>NZ_AJQY01000035.1:0-11158 GCF_000296875.1 Streptococcus sp. GMD1S
CAAGTACAGCCTGCGGCTAGCTTCCTAGTTTGCTCTTTGATTTTCATTGAGTATAAAAATAGGTTTTCTCAGTTCAAGGAGAAAAAAGATAAATTCTTATCTATCTTAACAAGCTTAGCTGGCACAGCCCTTGTTCTCGCGGCTATCTGGTTAGGATGGACAAAATAAACAGAGAAACCTCGGTATGAACCGAGGTTTTTAAGATGAAATTCTTGGTCGTGGTTGAAAAATATGCTACACTAACAATATGAAAATTTTAATCCCAACAGCAAAAGAAATGAACACAGACCATCCTTGTATCGAAGCGCTCCCCTTGAGGGAAGAAAGTCAGGTAGTCCTTGACTCACTGGCGCACTACTCAGCCAGTGAATTAGAGACTTTTTATAAGGTATCTGCCGAGAAAGCAGAAGAAGAGTACGCTCATATTCAAGCTTTAAAAGATCACAGGGCTAAACATTATCCAGCCTTGAAACTTTTCGATGGTCTCATGTATCGTCACATCAAACGAGATGAGTTAACCAAGGCTGAACAAACCTATCTTGAAAATCATGTCCTAATTACCTCGGCTTTATACGGTGTTGTCCCCGCCTTGTCGCCCATGGCTCCTCACCGTTTGGATTTCTTGATGAAGTTAAAAGTTGCTGGGAAGACTTTAAAGAGTCATTGGAAGTCAGCCTACGATGAGGCACTAGAGGATGAGGATTTGATATTCTCACTCCTATCATCAGAGTTTGAAACCGTATTTTCGAAGGAAATTAGAGAAAAGATGGTGACCTTCAAATTTATGGAGGACAAGGCAGGCCAGTTGAAAATCCACTCAACCATTTCAAAAAAAGCCCGTGGTGCCTTTTTAACCGCCTTGATAGAGGGGCAAGTCCATACAGTCGAACAAGCTCGCAAGCTCCGCTTTGCCGGCTTTGACTACCGACCTGATTTATCCAGTGACTTAGAACTCGTCTTTGTGAAACAAGCATAAAACCAGCTCATTCGAGCTGGTTTTTGCTGGATTAGTTGATGGCTGCAAGAAGGTCGTCAGCTTGTTTTGCAAGTGATGAAGCAGTTGCTTCTTCTAACACCAATTTTCCGTCTGCCCAAGCAGAGTCATTGACACGAGCAGCTGTAAAGTCACCAACGACTTGTGTACGGATAAATGGCAAGAGGTCTTTGTAAATAGCAAAGAGTTGATCGTGACCGGCATTGGCTACAGATGAGACAGTAACAAACTTGTCTTGGAGGGCAGAAGCTCCACGTGTATCAGACAAGTCAAGAGCACGCGAGAGCCAGTCAAGCAAGTTCTTCACTGTTCCAGGGATAGAGAAGTTGTAGACTGGAGAGAAAATCCAGATGGCATCCGCAGCAAGGACTGCTTCACGAGCAGCAGCTACAGCTGGATGAGTTGGAACTTCCAAATCTTGGCTGAAGAGAGGAACAGCTGAGTAATCAAGATAGCTAACTTCTGCTTTTCCAGCAAGTGCTTTTTCAGCTTCGAGGGCCATTTGGTGGTTGAAAGAACCTTGGCGTAGTGAACCGACGATAAATAATACTTTTTTAGACATGATGTGTCTCCTTTAGTTTAAAATTCAAAGAGCGAACTCTTTTGTTACCATCCATGTTACAACAAATGATACTAATTAGCAATAATTTTGCTCACAAATTTTTAAATTTTTTTAAAATCTGGATTAAGTCTTCCTTTTCGCCATCTTCCAAGATGCTGAGTGCTTCTACAATCGAATCGATATGGTCAGGAAGAACCTCCTCGATTTTTCTGCGTCCTGCAGGTGTTAATTTCAGGAAAAAGGAGCGACGATCCTTGGGGTCGCAAGTTCTAGAAATCCATCCATCTCGAACCATATTTCGAATGACAACAGTCATGTTTCCAGAAGTGGCTAGCATTTTTTCAATCAAATCCTGAATGCGCAGTTCCCCCTTGCTATAGAGGGTTTCCAAAACTGAAAATTGGGTGGGTGTTAGCCCGTGTTCTTTAGCAGCCTTGGCTTCATATGGTTTAAAAGTCCGTATGGCTTTATTAAGGACGATAGCCGTTTTTAAGTCTAGTTGATTATCGGAAATTTTCTCTTTCAAATATTGTTTCATAAGCTTTATTTTATCAATAATGAGAGAGAAAAACAAGAACTTACATTTTATAGGAAAAGATTCTTAGAATGTTCCCGTCTTCACTTGTAATAAAGAAGGAGAGATGGTAAAATAGACGAGTGAAACTAAGACAGAAAAAAGCAAAAAACAAGCTACTTTTACAGTATGGAATCGGCATTGCTCTGGTAGTACTAGTCATGACGACTTCCTTCCTTTATCTGATATCACTCAGCATGAAACCCTATCAAGATGCTAGAGTTGAGGGAGAAAAACTAGCCAAGCAGTATGCAGAATTGGAAGAGGCAGATCAGGTTGATTTTTATAATGGACTAGAAGGTTATTACAGCGTTTTAGGACATAATAAAAAGCAAGAGGCCATTGCCGTACTGATTGAAAAGAATGACCACAAGATTTATGTTTATCAGCTTGATAAGGGGATTTCTCAAGACAAGGCAGCGACGATTTCGAGGGAAAAAGGTGCTAGCGACATTGACAAAGTCACTTTTGGTCGCTATCAGGACAAGCCGATTTGGGAAGTTAAGTCAGGAAACCACTACTATCTGATAGATTTTGAAACAGGAGCAGTGATCCAATAAGGAGGGCATATGAAACTATCCAAACGTGTACTAGAAATGGAAGAAAGCGTCACTCTAGCTAGTGATGCAAGAGCCAAAGCGTTAAAAGCTCAAGGAAAAGATGTTCTTTTCTTAACCTTGGGACAGCCAGATTTTCATACTCCTGAAAATATTCAGGATGCGGCGGTGGAAGCGATTCGTGATGGACGAGCTTCCTTTTATACAGTTGCTTCAGGTCTGCCAGACTTAAAGGCTGCGGTTAATACCTACTTTGAACGCTATTATGGCTATTCTGTAGCAGCCAATGAGGTTACCTTTGCCACAGGTGCTAAGTTCTCTCTCTACACCTTCTTTATGGCTGTGGTCAATCCAGGTGATGAGGTCATCATTCCTACACCATACTGGGTCAGCTATGGAGACCAGGTCAAGATGGCAGAAGGTGTGCCAGTCTTTGTCCAGGCCAAGGAAGACAATCACTTTAAAGTAACAGTAGAGCAGTTAGAAGTAGCTCGTACAGATAAGACCAAGGTCTTGGTTCTCAATTCACCATCGAATCCGACTGGTATGATCTACTCTCGTGAGGAACTCTTGGCTATCGGAAATTGGGCTGTTGCGCATGATGTCCTTATCCTAGCAGATGATATTTATGGACGTCTGGTTTATAACGGGAACGAATTTGTTCCAATTTCTAGTTTGTCAGAAGCCATTCGCAAGCAAACCATTGTGATTAACGGTGTATCTAAGGCCTATGCCATGACTGGTTGGCGGGTAGGTTATGCTGTGGGAAATCCTGAAATTATCGCTGCTATGAGCAAATTAACAGGACAAACGACTTCAAATCTGACAGCAGTATCTCAATATGCAACGATTGAGGCGCTGACTGGACCGCAAGACTCTGTTGAAACCATGCGCCAAGCCTTTGAAGAGCGCTTGAATACCATTTATCCTCTCTTGTGCCAAGTACCAGGATTTGAAGTTGTCAAGCCCCAAGGAGCCTTCTATCTTTTCCCAAATGTCAAAAAAGCGATGGAGATGAAGGGTTATACCGATGTGACAGAGTTTACAACGGCTATTCTCGAAGAAGTCGGCCTTGCCTTGATTACAGGAGCTGGATTTGGAGCACCAGAAAATGTTCGTCTCAGCTATGCCACAGACTTGGACACATTAAAAGAAGCTATTCGTCGTTTGCACCAGTTTATGGAAAAATAAAACTTAGAATCTTCGCCTTTTTAGCGAAGATTTTTTGTAACGAAAATCTCGCGATTTTTATCTAGTAGAACCTAGCTATCACAGTCTATTTATGGTAAAATAGTGGGTAATGATGTCTTCGGACAAGTTAAACGAAAAAAGGAAGATAGATTATGACAAAACGTGTAACAATTATTGATGTAAAAGACTCCGTTGGTCAAGAAGTGACCATCGGAGCCTGGGTTGCCAACAAATCAGGAAAAGGGAAAATTGCCTTCTTGCAATTGCGTGATGGAACAGCCTTCTTCCAAGGTGTAGCCTTTAAACCAAACTTTATTGAAAAGTTCGGTGAGGAAGTGGGGCTAGAGAAGTTTGATACGATTAAACGCCTAAGCCAAGAAACTTCTGTTTATGTGACAGGAATTGTCAAAGAAGACGAACGTTCTAAGTTTGGCTATGAGTTGGATATTACAGACATCGAAGTGATCGGTGAATCTCAAGACTACCCAATCACACCAAAAGAACACGGAACAGACTTCTTGATGGACAACCGTCACTTGTGGCTCCGCTCTCGTAAGCAAGTAGCAGTGATGCAAATCCGTAACGCTATCATCTATGCAACTTATGAGTTTTTCGACAAGAACGGCTTCATGAAATTTGATAGCCCAATTCTTTCAGGAAACGCGGCTGAAGATTCAACAGAACTCTTTGAAACAGACTACTTCGGAACGCCAGCCTACTTGAGTCAATCTGGTCAGCTTTACCTAGAAGCAGGGGCTATGGCTCTTGGTCGTGTATTTGACTTTGGTCCAGTATTCCGTGCTGAAAAATCAAAAACGCGTCGTCACTTGACTGAGTTCTGGATGATGGA
Source organism: Streptococcus sp. GMD1S (assembly GCF_000296875.1). Classification (GTDB taxonomy): domain Bacteria; phylum Bacillota; class Bacilli; order Lactobacillales; family Streptococcaceae; genus Streptococcus. Next base: position 4,729 of record NZ_AJQY01000035.1, read on the forward strand.
TGCGGAGTACTCCTACTTGACACACGATGAGTCACTTGACTTGCAAGAAGCTTATGTTAAAGCCCTTCTTCAAGGTGTTCTTGATCGTGCGCCTCAAGCCTTGGAAACCTTGGAACGTGATACAGATCTCTTGAAACGCTACATTGCAGAGCCGTTCAAACGCATCACTTACGATCAAGCCATTGACCTTTTGCAAGAGCATGAAAATGATGAAGATGCTGACTACGAGCATCTTGAGCATGGCGATGACTTTGGTTCACCACACGAAACATGGATTTCAAACCACTTTGGTGTGCCAACATTTGTCATGAACTACCCAGCAGCTATCAAGGCCTTCTACATGAAACCAGTTCCTGGAAATCCAGAGCGCGTGCTTTGTGCAGACTTGCTGGCACCAGAAGGTTACGGAGAAATCATCGGTGGATCTATGCGTGAGGAAGACTACGATGCTCTTGTAGCTAAAATGGAAGAACTGGGCATGGATCGTACAGAATATGAATTTTACCTTGACCTTCGTAAATACGGCACAGTTCCACACGGAGGATTTGGTATCGGTATCGAACGTATGGTAACCTTCGCAGCTGGAACCAAACATATCCGTGAAGCCATTCCATTCCCACGTATGTTGCACCGTATCAAACCATAAACTAGTAAAAAGAAGATATTTTCATCTTCTTTTTTCACTTTTATCTTGCTATCTATCAGTTTTTCTAGTATAATAGTTTATTGTGAGCAAACCTCACTTACCCCTTGCAAAGACTAGGGGTCATTAGACCAAAAGGAGGAACATATCAATGGCTAAATACGAAATTCTTTATATCATTCGTCCAAACATTGAAGAAGAAGCGAAAAACGCTTTGGTAGCACGTTTTGACTCTATCTTGACTGACAACGGTGCAACTGTTGTTGAATCAAAATCATGGGAAAAACGTCGTCTTGCATACGAAATCCAAGATTTCCGTGAAGGACTTTACCACATCGTTAACGTTGAAGCAAACGACGACGTAGCTCTTAAAGAGTTTGACCGTCTTTCAAAAATCAACGCTGACATTCTTCGTCACATGATCGTCAAACTTGACGCGTAAGAAGGTAAATTATGATTAACAATGTTGTACTTGTAGGGCGTATGACACGTGACGCTGAGTTGCGTTATACCCCATCAAATGTAGCAGTTGCGACTTTTACTCTTGCAGTAAACCGTACATTTAAGAGTCAAAATGGCGAACGTGAGGCTGATTTTATCAATGTCGTTATGTGGCGCCAACAGGCTGAAAATCTTGCTAACTGGGCTAAAAAAGGCTCTCTTATCGGGATCACAGGTCGTATCCAAACTCGTAGTTACGATAACCAGCAAGGACAACGTGTCTACGTAACAGAAGTCGTGGCTGAGAATTTCCAAATGTTGGAAAGCCGCGGAGTGCGCGAAGGACATACAGGTGGGGCTTATTCTGCACCAACTGCTGGTCAATCGGCACCTGCAAACCCAGTACCAGACTTTTCACGTTCTGAGAATCCATTTGGAGCAACCAATCCATTGGACATTTCAGATGATGATTTACCATTTTAATGGACAATTAATACTATAAAGGAGAAAAAACATGGCTCAACAACGTCGTGGCGGATTCAAACGCCGTAAAAAAGTTGATTACATCGCAGCAAACAAAATTGAATATGTTGATTACAAAGATACTGAGCTTCTTAGCCGTTTCGTTTCAGAACGTGGGAAAATCCTTCCTCGTCGTGTAACAGGAACTTCAGCTAAAAACCAACGTAAAGTAACAACAGCTATCAAACGCGCACGCGTAATGGCTTTGATGCCTTTCGTAAACGAAGATTAAAAAAGAGGTCCAGTGGACCTCTTTTTCATGAGCTTGAAAATAAGAAAGCGAATTAAGACCCGGGTGGGTCTTTTTTTACGAGCATGGAAATGAGAGAGCGAGTTGAGGTCCAGTGGACCTCTTTTTCATGAGCTCGGAAATAAGAAAGCGAATTAAGATCCATATGGGTCTTTTTTTCACGAGCCTTGAAATGAGAGAGCGAATTGAGGTCCAGTGGACCTCTTTTTCAGATTTTTATAGGATTTTGTTAGAAAGGATTCCCTGTTGACCTAGTAAGATTCTTTTGTCTTACTAGGTTTTTTCTTTTAATCTTTATTATCGTGCTATAATGGTAGGAGAAAGCTATAAAGGAGCAGCTTATGAAGACGACATGTTCAATTAGAAAAATGCAAGAATCTGACATACAAGAACTATCTCGAGGATTTATCAGCCAAGGTTGGCCAAGTAGAGAGGAGATTTTAACTCGATACTTTAAGGAGCAAGAAAGTGGGGAGAGAGAAGTCTTAGTTGCAGAGGTTGAGGGTGCTTTAGCGGGTTATATCACAATTTTGTCCTGCGCTAAGCAGGGGCCTTTTGCAGAAATCTATCCAGAACTCTCAGATTTTAATGTCTTTGAACCTTTTCAAAATCAAGGTATTGGAAATCTCTTGCTGGAAGAAGCAGAAAAACAAGTTAGGCTCATATCGGATAAGGTGACCCTTGGTGTTGGGCTCCATTCAGGGTATGGACCTGCCCAGAGATTATACATCAAACGAGGCTATATTCCAGATGGGACGGGTGTTTGGTATCAGAACCATCAACCGGCCATGAATGCGGTTTGTGAAGATATCGGAGAATTGGTCTTGTATCTGTCGAAAAATTTGTTTTAAGACAGATTTTATAAGGTTTAAATTTTAAATATAGTAAACAACAATCACAGTCCCTTTTTCATTCGAAAAAGGAATTTTTTTGTTTGAAATTGTTTGATTTATTCCTCAAAGTGGTAAAATATAATTGTTTGAATTATCAAGATAAAAATAAATATCAAAAAAAACATATAAGGTTTAGTTTTTTTAAATACGGATTCTTTTGAAAAGTCTTAAAATTTCCTAAAATAAGGCTTTTTAAAGGTTGTAAATAATATTGTTACAAAAAGGTTACAAATTGTTAAAATTAAATTAAATGCAATAATATAATTTGGAAAAAATTTGACATATAAATTAATTGACGGTAAAATAATTAAGATAATCAAATTAATTGATTTGCGCAATAATTCGATATAAAGATTAATCTGATGTGTCAAATTTTATTATAGTAGAAGGATAGCGTAATGAAGAAACTGAAAGTGATGGTTGTTTTTGGAACACGACCAGAAGCTATTAAAATGGCCCCTTTAGTGTTAGAATTGCAAAAACATAGTGACAGCATTGAGACGATCACAGTTGTGACAGCTCAGCACCGTCAAATGCTTGATCAAGTTCTTGAAACGTTTAGCATCGAGCCACATTATGACCTGGATATTATGGGGAAAAATCAATCCCTCTTAGACATTACTGGAAAAATTTTAGAAAAGTTTGATCCAGTTGTTAAGCAAGAACTTCCAGATATAATTCTTGTTCATGGAGATACAACAACAACTTTTGCAGCAAGTTTAGTTGCTTTCTATAATCAGGTACGAATCGGCCACGTTGAAGCTGGCCTAAGGACATTTGATAAGTATTCTCCTTTCCCAGAAGAAATGAATCGTCAGATGACTGATAACCTAGCGGATCTCTATTTTGCTCCAACTAGTGAGAGTAAAGAAAATCTCCTCAAGGAAAATCACCCTGAGTCTGCTATTGTCATTACGGGAAATACAGCCATTGATGCCTTGAAACTAACCGTTCAATCGGATTACTATCATGAAGTTTTAGATCAATTGGATCCAGATAAGAAACTTGTATTAGTAACCATGCATCGTCGTGAGAATCAAGGTCAACCAATGAGAAATGTCTTTGCAGCTTTACGTGAGATGGTCGATCTTCATCAGGAAATTGAAGTTGTTTATCCTGTTCACCTTAGCCCTGCTGTGCAAGAAGCAGCAAACGATATCTTAGCTGGTCACGATCGTATTCACTTGATTGAGCCTTTAGATGTACTTGATTTTCATAATTTGGCTTCAAGAAGCTATTTTATCATGACTGACTCTGGAGGTGTTCAGGAAGAGGCGCCTTCTCTCGGCAAACCTGTCCTTGTCCTTCGTGACACAACGGAACGTCCAGAAGGAGTAAGAGCAGGTACGTTGAAGCTAGTTGGTACGGATCCAGTACGTGTGAAAGAAGCGATGGCAGCACTCTTAACAGATGAAACTCTTTATAGACAAATGTCTCAGGCACCAAATCCTTATGGAGATGGAAGAGCCTCTGAACGAATCGTACAATCCATTCAACAGTACTTTGGGGCAGCGACTTCTGTATCGGAATTCAAAGGGGGGAAATAAGATAAAATGAAAAATTGGAGTCAATTTAAAAACTGGCTTATGGCTTTGCTTGCTTGTGAGGTCATTCTTTTGGTGCTTTGTTTTTTGTATGCTCGAGCAATCATTTTAGAACAAATCTTTTTTTTAGCTTTAGCCTTGTTTGCAGTGTTGGTATTATCTGACCTTTTGCTTACTTGGACCCTTATCTTAGCATTTGGTTTTGGACTTATCGTTTTGGTTGCGGGTGTGGTTTATATCCCGATCATTCAACTGGTCTTTTTATTAATCAGTTTTCCTCTTTTGATTGGGATTCTACTTAAGGTTCGTTATTATTTCTTCAAGGTGGCCTCAAAGGTACAAGAACAGGAAGACGAAGCGCGAGCAGATTACCAAGCGATGGTCACTGAACAAAGTGATGTTACGGTTCAATCTCTATTGATTCATTGGGCACATGAAGATTTGTTCTTCCAGATTAAACCGAAAGAACATAACCAGATGCTCAGTAGCATTCAAGAGGTAATTGCTCAGGAATTGAGCTACAATGATAAACTCTATTACGTTTCGGATGGTAATTTTCTCGTTCTATCCAGTAAAAGCCAACATTCTTTGAAGGAACTTTATTTGAATGGTTTGCAGGAGAAACTGAGCAGTTTAGTTTTTCATGGAGAAGATGGCAATCAAGGAATTCAGTTCCAAACAGGCTATTTGGTGATTAACTCTGATAATAAAGATAAATACCAAGACTACGCGGATGTCGCCAGTCATCTCAAACGTCAACTAGAGACAGATGTAATTGTGGAATATTAGGAGGGGAACATGACTTTAACCGAACTATTTTTTGGTATTGCTTTGGGACTCAGTCTCGCCTTTGGCATTTGTTTTATCATACTATTTATTGCATACAATATTCTTTACCATCGAGTAAACAAAAATTTTAAGGCGGTGAATCATGATTAGTCAAATGTTAATGATTTTTACCTTGCTTACAATTTGGATTTCTCTAGCATGGGGCTTGGTAATTCTCTTTTCGGCAGTACACTTTTGGTTTAAACACAGTGATTTTCGTGTAGACACTTCGCCTCTACCTTATTATCCTAAGGTAACGATTGTTGTTCCTGCCCATAATGAGGATGTGGTTATTGCCCAAACGGCAAAAGCTATCTTGGATATGAACTATCCTCACGACCGTGTGGAGTTGCTCTTGTTTGCGGATAACTGTTCGGATAACACCTATGCAGAATGTTTGTCTGTACAAGCCATGCCTGAATATGCAGGAAGAAATCTAACCATTATCGACCGTACTGGTACGGGAGGAAAAGCGGGCGTTCTAAACGATGCTTTGGAGATGGCAACAGGCGAATACATCTGTGTTTATGATGCAGATGCCATGCCTGAAAAAAATGCTCTTTATTTCCTTGTCAAAGAAGTTATGAAGGATCCAGAACGTCATGTGGCATCTTTTGGCCGCAACAAGACTCGAAACGCCAACCAAAATTTCTTGACTCGTTGTATCAACCAAGAGATCGTTGTTACTCAGCGCGTGCACCACGTTGGGATGTGGCATCTCTTTAAAATTGGGCGTATCCCAGGAACCAACTTTATCATTCAAACCGACTTTGTAAAGAGTATCGGTGGTTGGAAAAATGGTGCCTTAACTGAGGATACCGATATTTCCTTCAAAATCATGCAGAGTGGTAAATTGATTGCCCTTGCCTATAATTCAGAGGCTTTCCAACAAGAACCTGAGACCTTAAAGAGTTACTATATGCAGCGGAAACGTTGGGCGAAAGGAAATTATGAAGTTGTTCTCTCGAACTTTAAGCATTTATTTGGCAGAGCAAACTGGCGCGTTAAACTAGAAGTCTTTAACTATTCTTGTGTTTTCTTTTGGTTTAACTTTGCTATTGTTCTTTCGGATTTGATTTTCCTAGCGAATGTGCTAGCGATCTGTCTTAATCTTTTCTTCCCAGATGTCAGGGTTCCATTTGCTTTTGATGCGGACAATATCTACATCGCTCAGCTCATGCTCTTTAACTGGATTCTCATGATTGGTCTCTATTTGATGCAAATTATGACAGCATTGGCAAGTCAATTTGGACAAGCAACAACTAAACAAATCTGGTTAGCCCTGGCAGCCTATTTCTCTTATGCACAG
>NZ_AJQY01000036.1:0-11080 GCF_000296875.1 Streptococcus sp. GMD1S
TTTTCCTTCTTGATAACTTCAAATGGAATCTTTTCTGCTCTTGTGATGAGTTCCGGTTTGGTTTCAACATTGGCAGCTAGTTCATTTTCATCAAGGCTTCCTGAGTGGGTTGCTGCTGGTTTGAGGCCTAGGTGGGCTGCCTTGAGTTTGGCTACGAGAGCGTCTAACTCGGCTTGTTTGTTACGGTTGAGGTTGTAGTTGAGAGCTTCTTTCGTTGCATTTAGGGCCTCCAAGCTTTCCTTGCTGTATCCATCCAAGTTTGCAGGGATTTGAGCAAGTTCCTCACGGAGGGCATTGTAGTTAGCGCGGAAGTAGTCTTTATTATTGTCTGCAAAGGCAGTCATGAGTTCAAAGATTTCTTCTTCCTTGTACTCAGCACTTGGTCTGTCTGCCCAGATAGCAAGCATGCTTCCGACGGTTGGAAGGTCTACCTCAGGATATTTGGTAGATGCAAGCTGGTTAAATGGTGTTTTTTTAGTATTTTCAATTGCTTTTTTGAGGAAACCACCACCATCTTCAGGTTTCTGGCCGAGAATGTAGTACCAGTCTCCGTTGGTGTTAAGGAATTTGTAGCCTTTGCTTGCCAGGTACTGAGGAGATGCAAGGTTGTAACCCCACCATCCCTTAGACCAGTAAGAGATGATGACATCCTTGTCAAACTCAACATCATCCTTGTCCTCGTAGTAGAAACCATCGTTGAAGGCCATTGGTTGAAGGCCTCTTTCTTTGGCCATAGCAGCAAGAGTGTTAGAGTACTCAGCAAACTTGCCATAGAGTCCATACCATTTGAGGTAGTACCAGCCTTGCGCGTTGGTAGCATCATTGGCATATTCGTCTGTACCGTAGTTGAAGATCTTAGTTTTGCCTGCAAAGAAGTCCATGTACTTGCCGATGAGGGCTTTGACAAAGTTAATCGCCTCTTCGTTTTCAAGGTCCATGGTTGTTTTGGATACCTTGTCAAAGTTGGCTTGAGGATTCTTGATTCCAAGTTTTTCCATAGCGACGAGCATGGCATCCATGTGACCTGGGCTGTTGATCGCTGGGATGAGTCCGAGGCCTTTTGATTTTGCGTACTCGATCAATTCAGTGATTTCAGCTTGACTAAGAGTGGTTCCGTTTGGATCATCGTAGTAAGCTTTTGTTCCTTCGATGATGGCCTTTTTGACGTCGTCACTTGCATAAGTTTTTCCGTTAGCAGCGATAGTCATATCATCAAGTAGGAAGCGAAGTCCATCATTTCCTAGGAGAAGATGCACATCAGAGTAGCCGAGTTCGCTCGCCTTGTCTACGATGCGTTTGAGTTGATCGAGCGTGAAGTACTTACGCCCAGCATCGATAGAGATTACCTTGTTCTTGGCAAGTTTTTCAACTTCGCGTTTCGCGTCTTCTTCTTTTTGAGCTTCTGGTGTGAAGGTCAAATTGCTGACAGCTTCTTGGAGTTTCGCGATTGCTTGGTCAATGGTGTCTTGTTGGGCACGGCTGAGGTTGCTATCAAGTGAGCGAATGGCTTTTTCAGCTTCTTTTACAGCTGCGACACTTTCTGCAGTATAGCGATTAAGGTCTGTTGGTACTTCTTTCAGAGCTTGCTCAGCAGACTCATAATCAGCTGCGAAGTATTCAGCATTGGCATTTGCGAAGCTACGCATGAGTTTGAAGAGGCGTGATGGTGAATAGCGTGCAGATGGGGTATCCGCCCAAGCAGCTACCATACCTCCGATGAACGGGATAGTAGCCCCATCAGATTTTGGTACAGAAGTGATTGGAGTGTTCTTGATACCATTGAGTCCTTGGTCGAGGTTGTACCAGCCTTGGCCATCGGCATTTCGTCCGAGGACGTAGTACCAAGCATCGTTGGTATTAAGGATTTGGTGGCCTTTTTCAACTAGAAGTTTAGAAGAAGCGACGTCGTATCCGCCCCATCCACCAGTCCACATAGAAACGATGATGTCTTTGTCAAAGGTTCCAAAACTAGTGTCGCTATTGTAGTAGATACCGTCGTTAAAAGCCATTGGTTTGAGGCCGTGAGATTTGACGATGCGAGCAAGGTCATTAGCGTAGGCGATAAATTTATCATAACCCTTGTCTGGGAATTCATCTTCTGGATACCATTTATAGGCTTGAAGAACGCTCCAGCCTTTGGCATCTGTAGCATCATTGGCGTACTCGTCTAGTCCGATGTTGAAGATGTCAGATTTGCCAGCAAAGTATGCAGCATACTTGTCGATCAGGGCTTTGGTAAACTCAACAGCTTCTTTGTTATCAAGGTCAACGGTACGAGCAGATTCCTTACCAAAGTAGTTGAAGTTCGGTTTTTGGATGCCTAGTTCTTTCATGGCATGCAAAATCGCATCCATGTGACCAGGGCTGTTTACAGTTGGGATGAGACCAATGCCTTTGTTTTTAGCATAGTTGATCAAGTCCGTCATTTGACTCTCTGTCAAATGGTTGCCGTTTGGATCCTTGTAGTAGGCATTGGTTCCGTTTTCGAGTGCACGTTTGACATCATCGCTTGCATAGGTTTTGCCATTGGCTTTGATCGTCATGTCGTCCAGCATGAAACGCATGCCATCATTTCCAACTAGTAAATGAAGATCAGTATAACCATAGTGTTTAGCTTTGTCGATGATTTCTTTGAGTTGCTCAGGCGAGAAGTACTTGCGTCCAGCATCAATTGAGATCATTTTTCGTTTAGCCAGTTTTTCATTTACCTGAGCTGCTCGTTCCGTACTAGGAGTGGCTACTGCAGGTGTGGTTACTGCAGGTGTGGCTGCTTCATTTTTCTTTTCTGAAGGAGAGTTTTCTGCAGGAACTTCAGTTGGAGCAGGACTTTCTTTCTCAGTAGTCGGAGTAGGACTAGCATTTTCTGTCACAGCTGGTGCAGTTGTTTCTTCCGTTTTTGGAGCAACTGTATGAGGAGCCTCCGTGTCTTCTTTGATCTCCTCTTTTACAGGTTCTTCAGCCTTTTCTTCCAGTTTTTCTGGGGCCTTGGACTCTCCAGCCTCATTGGGTGTTTGCGGACTCTCCTGGACAGTTTGAACTGTTTCCCCAGCTGTTGGAGTCGGAGTAATCCCGTCGGCAGCTGCGACTTGTGCGCTAAAAGCAAATCCTATAAGTACAGAAGCTGCTCCAACTGCGTATTTACGGATGGAGAAGCGCTGTTTCTTTTCTAGTTTCATGACAAAACCTCCTTGTTATTATCATATATGATAGCGTTTACATAAAACCAATTTTATTTTATTATCTAAGGGGTAAAATGTCAAGTGGGTTTATATAAGAACTATAATAAATGGAGGAAAACATAAGATTTAGGAGAAAATTGCCAATAAAAGATAAAGATAGAAGGAAAAACGAAGCAAGTATTTAACTTGTTTTTAGTAAAAATGCTACTAATTAAATAAGAGCCCTTCATAGTGTTTTCACAACTTCTTTCTCGTGCTATAATGAATACAGAAAAAGCCTGAGCTAGGCTCAGGCTTTTTCTTAATGACCTCGGTTACATGAGATGAATTTGATTTTGTAGTAGTCTGCTCGCTTATAAGTTTCACTATAGGCAAGGACTTGGCCAGTGGCCTCAAGTTTTGTAGTCTTCGTTTGGAAGACAGTTGGGAATTGTGTATCGATTCCGAGTACAGAAGCAGCATGCTCTGGTGTTGGGAATGCGATTTCGTTGATTTCCTCAAAATGTTCATCACTCATGTGAATGCGGTAATCCAATTTGAAACGTGTATAGATAGAGCTATAATAGTCAAGATTTGGATAGTTGGCATTGATGTATTGCTCAGGAATATAAGATGTGTGGTAGATGTATGTTACGTCGTTTGTCTGACGAATACGTTCAATCTTATAGTAGAATTGATCTCCACGTAGTCCAAGTTTATCTAAATATTCAAGTTTGTTTCCGCGCTCGATAGAAAGGACAGTAACTTTATCGTCTTTTGTTTCAAAGATTTCGACATCTGAAAACTCAACGAGTTTGTGCTTGCGGGCACGTGAAACGAAAGTACCTTTACCTTGTTGGCGGACAATGTAGCCGTCTTTAGCAAGGTCATTTAAGGCACGAACAACTGTGATTGAACTCACATCGTACATCGCGATCAATTCGGCTTCTGTATAAAATTTATCTCCACTTGCAAATTGACCAGAGATGATTTTGTTTTTTAATTCATCTTTAATATATTGGTATTTAGGAATAGCCATAAATTTTACCTCGATTCTCTTTCTCCAATTTTGATTTTACCACAAATATAAAGAAAAGAGTAGTATTAAGGTCAAAAAATTAAAATAATAGACTAAAAATGTTATTTTACATGTAAAAAAATTCATTTGATGTTCTTGTGAATTATCATACATAAAAAGATCGTTTTCATGCTATTTTTAGATAATTTCGGTAAACGGTAAGTAAAAAAATAGAAAAATTTTAAATAATTTTCTAAAACCTATTGACAAATGCAAAAGATTTGATTATAGTTAATATTATAATAAATGAAAGCGCAAACTTAATTCGTCAGAGGTAATAACATGACCAGATTTAAAATTGAGGACGATTTCTATTTAGACGGAAAACCGTTCAAGATTTTGTCCGGCGCCATTCATTATTTTAGGATTCCAGCAGAGGATTGGTATCATTCTCTCTATAACTTAAAGGCGCTTGGCTTTAATACAGTCGAGACCTATGTGGCTTGGAATTTACACGAACCTGTTGAAGGGGAGTTTGATTTTGAAGGTGCCAGAAATTTGGAGAGATTTCTTCAAATTGCACAAGATCTAGGTCTCTATGCCATTGTACGCCCGTCTCCGTTTATCTGTGCGGAATGGGAATTTGGTGGCTTGCCGGCTTGGCTCTTGACCAAGGACATGCGAATTCGCTCGTCCGACCCGGCCTACATCGAGGCTGTTGCTCGCTATTATGACCAATTATTGCCAAGGCTTGTGCCTCGCTTGTTGGATAACGGCGGAAACATTCTCATGATGCAAGTCGAAAATGAATATGGCTCTTATGGAGAAGATAAGTCTTATCTACGAGCAATTCGAAAATTAATGGAAGACCGAGGGATTGATTGCCCACTCTTTACTTCAGATGGCCCATGGAGGGCTACTCTGAAAGCCGGAACCTTGATTGAAGACGACCTCTTTGTGACAGGAAACTTCGGTTCTAAAGCTCCGTACAACTTTTCACAGATGCAGGAATTCTTTGATGAGCATGGCAAGAAATGGCCCCTCATGTGTATGGAATTCTGGGATGGTTGGTTCAACCGTTGGAAAGAACCCATCATCACTCGTGATCCTAAAGAATTGGCAGAAGCTGTTCGAGAGGTATTGGAGCAAGGCTCTATCAACCTTTACATGTTCCATGGTGGTACAAACTTTGGTTTCATGAATGGTTGCTCGGCTCGAGGAACTCTGGATTTGCCGCAAGTCACATCTTACGACTATGATGCCCTTCTCGATGAAGAAGGAAATCCAACTGCTAAATACTTAGCAGTCAAGAAGATGATGGCAACCCACTTCCCAGAGTATCCACAGTTGGAACCACTCTATAAGGAAAGCATGGAGATAGGGTCCATTCCATTGGTCGAAAAAGTTTCCTTGTTTGAAACCCTGGATAATCTCTCTAGTCCTACTGAAAGCCTCTATCCAAAAGCGATGGAAGAACTTGGTCAAAGTTATGGCTACCTTCTCTACCGCACGGAGGCAAGTTGGGATGCAGAAGAGGAACGTCTCCGTATCATCGATGGACGTGACCGAGCTCAACTCTTTGTAGATGGTCAATGGATTGCTACTCAATACCAGACAGAGATTGGCGAAGACATCTACTGTCAAGGCAACCGAGAAGGCTTTTCAGAGATTGACATCTTGATTGAAAATATGGGGCGTGTCAACTACGGACATAAGTTTTTGGCAGATACGCAGCGTAAAGGAATTCGAACAGGTGTCTGCAAGGATCTACATTTCTTACTGAATTGGAAACAATATCCACTGCCACTGGATAATCCTGAGAAGATTGATTTTTCAAAAGGATGGACAGAAGGACAACCAGCCTTTTACGCTTTCGACTTTACTGTTGAAGAGCCGAAGGATACCTACTTAGACTTGTCTGAGTTTGGTAAGGGAGTTGCCTTTGTCAACGGGCGTCACCTAGGGCGTTTCTGGAACGTCGGCCCGACCCTCTCACTTTATATCCCTCATAGTTATCTCAAGGAAGGTGCTAACCGCATCATCATCTTTGAAACTGAGGGCGAATATAAAGAAGAGATTCACTTAACTCGTAAACCTACACTAAAACACATAAAGGGGGAAAACTTATGACAATTGTAGGATGCCGTATCGATGGACGTTTGATCCACGGTCAAGTAGCCAATCTTTGGGCTGGAAAACTAAATGTTTCACGCATTATGGTTGTAGACGACGAAGTTGTTAACAACGATATTGAAAAGAGTGGTTTGAAACTTGCGACACCACCAGGTGTGAAACTCAGTATCTTGCCAGTTGAGAAAGCAGCAGCAAATATCCTTGCTGGTAAATACGATAGCCAACGTCTCTTTATCGTTGCACGTAAACCAGACCGTTTCCTTGGTTTGGTCGAAGCAGGTGTTCCGCTTGAAACACTCAACGTCGGCAATATGTCTCAAACACCAGAAACTCGCTCTATCACACGTTCTATCAATGTGGTAGACAAGGATGTGGAAGATTTCCACAAACTAGCAGAAAAAGGTGTGAAACTCACTGCTCAAATGGTTCCAAATGATCCAGTTTCAGACTTTTTGAGCTTATTAAAATAGGAAAAAATTTTTAGGAGGTCATTGTTATGATACAACCGTGGCAAATTTTACTTCTCACTTTGTACTCAGCTTATCAAATCTGTGATGAGTTGACAATCGTTTCATCTGCAGGTTCCCCTGTATTCGCTGGTTTCATTACTGGTTTAATCATGGGAGATGTGACAACTGGTTTGTTTATCGGTGGTAGCTTGCAGTTGTTCGTTCTCGGGGTTGGTACCTTCGGTGGTGCTTCTCGTATCGACGCAACTTCTGGTGCGGTTCTTGCAACAGCATTCTCTATCTCTCAAGGTATTGATACAGACCTTGCGATTACAACAATCGCTGTACCAGTAGCGGCACTTTTGACATACTTCGACGTTCTTGGACGTATGACAACTACTTTCTTTGCACACCGTATTGATGCTGCGATCGAACGCTTTGACTACAAAGGTATCGAACGCAACTACCTACTTGGTGCGCTTCCATGGGCTCTTTCTCGTGCCCTTCCAGTATTCTTCGCTCTTGCTTTTGGTGGAGAATTCGTACAAGGTGTTGTAAACCTTGTTAAAGAATACCAATGGGTTGCAGACGGTTTGACACTTGCAGGTCGTATGCTTCCAGGTCTTGGATTTGCAATCTTGCTTCGTTACCTTCCAGTTAAACGTAACCTTCACTACCTTGCTATGGGATTCGGTTTGACAGCTATGTTGACTGTTCTTTACTCAAACGTAACAAGTCTTGGTGGAGCAGTTGCTGGAATCATTGGCACTCTTCCTGCTGAAGTTGCTGAAAAAATTGGCTTTGTTAACAACTTCAAAGGATTGTCTATGATCGGTATCTCTATCGTAGGTATCTTCCTTGCGGTTGTTCACTTCAAGAACAGCCAAAAAGTTGCTGTAGCAGCACCTTCTACACCATCAGAAAGTGGGGAAATTGAAGATGACGAATTCTAATTACAAATTAACAAAAGAAGATTTTAATCAAATTAACAAACGTAGCTTGTTCACTTTCCAATTGGGATGGAACTACGAACGTATGCAAGCATCAGGTTACCTTTACATGATCTTGCCACAATTGCGTAAAATGTATGGAGATGGAACTCCTGAGTTGAAAGAAATGATGAAAGTTCATACTCAATTCTTCAACACTTCACCATTCTTCCACACAATTATCGCTGGTTTTGACCTTGCTATGGAAGAAAAAGATGGCGTTGGTTCAAAAGATGCGGTTAACGGTATCAAGACAGGTTTGATGGGACCATTCGCTCCTCTTGGAGATACTATCTTTGGTTCACTTGTACCTGCTATCATGGGATCTATCGCTGCAACAATGGCTATTGCTGGTCAACCTTGGGGTATCTTCCTTTGGATTGCAGTTGCAGTAGCGTATGACATCTTCCGTTGGAAACAGTTGGAATTTGCATACAAAGAAGGGGTTAACCTTATCAACAACATGCAAAGTACTTTGACAGCTTTGATTGAAGCTGCATCTGTACTTGGTGTATTCATGATGGGTGCTCTTGTAGCAACAATGATCAACTTTGAAATTTCATACAAATTACCAATCGGTGAAAAGATGATTGACTTCCAAGACATCTTGAACTCAATCTTCCCACGTTTGCTTCCAGCAATCTTCACTGCATTTATCTTCTGGTTGCTTGGTAAGAAAGGTATGAACTCTACAAAAGCTATCGGTATCATTATCGTGCTTGCCTTGGCTCTTTCTGCCTTTGGTAAATTTGCACTTGGAATGGGCGCATAATTTATGACTAAATCATTGATTTTAGTGAGCCACGGTCGTTTCTGTGAAGAACTTAAAGGTAGCACAGAGATGATTATGGGACCACAAGACAACATTCATGCGGTTGCTCTTCTTCCAGAAGATGGACCAGAAGAATTTACTGCAAAATTTGAAGCTGCTGTTGAAGGATTGGATGATTTCCTAGTCTTTGCGGATCTTCTTGGCGGAACTCCATGTAACGTGGTGAGCCGTCTGATTATGGAAGGTCGTGACATTGAACTGTATGCAGGAATGAACCTTCCGATGGTCATTGAATTTATCAATGCAAGCCTAACTGGAATGGATGCGGACTATAAGAGTCGTGCTTCAGAAAGCATTGTGAAAGTTAATGATTTATTGGCAAGCTTCGACGACGATGAAGATGAATAAGATGTGACTTAGAGCATCTTATATAGAATATACATGGGAATGGGAGTCACTCCCATTCCCATATTTTCAATAGGAATGAAACGACAATAGATTAGAGGAACTCTATGCTAAATTACACAAAAGAAGAATTACTTGAACTGGGTGCAGAAATCACGACTCGTGAAATCTACCAACAGCCTGATGTATGGAAAGAGGCTTTTGAAGCCTATCAAGCAAAACGTGAAGAAATTGCAGCCTTCCTACAAGGGATCGCTGATAAGCATGACTATATCAAGGTCATCTTGACGGGTGCTGGTACTTCTGCTTATGTGGGAGATACCTTGGTACCATACTTTAAGGAAGTCTATGATGAACGCAAATGGAATTTCAATGCCATTGCGACAACTGATATTGTTGCCAATCCAGAAACCTATCTGAAAAAAGATGTGGCGACTGTCCTTGTTTCCTTTGCTCGTAGTGGGAATTCACCTGAAAGTGTGGCGACGGTTGATTTGGCCAAAGCCTTGGTTGATGACCTCTATCAAGTGACCATTACATGTGCTGCAGATGGTAAATTGGCTCTTCAAGCTCATGGCGATGAGCGCAATCTTTTACTCTTGCAACCAGCTGCTTCCAATGACGCTGGATTTGCCATGACTTCTAGCTTTACGTCCATGATGCTAACAGCTCTCTTGGTTTTTGATCCTACAGAATTTGCTGTGAAAGCTGAACGTTTTGAAGTTGTGTCTAGCCTTGCGCGTAAAGTTCTAGAAAATGCAGCAGATGTTAAAGAACTGGTTGACCTCGACTTTAACCGTGTTATCTACCTAGGCGCTGGTCCTTTCTTTGGACTTGCTCATGAAGCTCAGCTCAAGATTTTGGAATTAACTGCTGGTCAAGTGGCGACCATGTATGAAAGCCCAGTTGGCTTCCGTCACGGTCCAAAATCATTGATCAATGAAGATACAGTTGTTTTGATCTTTGGCACAACGTCAGACTACACTCGCAAGTACGACTTGGACTTAGTTCGTGAAGTGGCTGGTGATCAGATTGCTCGTCGTGTTGTGCTCTTGAGTGATCAAGCCTTTGGTCTTGAAAATGTCAAAGAAGTGGCCCTTGGTTGTGGCGGTGTCTTGAACGATATTTACCGTGTCTTCCCTTACATCGTTTATGCCCAACTCTTTGCCCTTTTGACTTCGCTCAAGGTAAAAAACAAACCAGATACACCGTCTCCTACAGGTACAGTAAACCGTGTGGTACAAGGTGTTATCATTCATGACTATCAAAAATAAGGAAGTATCTATGAGTAAATTACAATTAAGTCCCAATAAAGTAGCTTGCTTGCAAAAACTCTCTGACGAGAATGGAATCATCTCAGCTCTTGCCTTTGACCAACGTGGTGCTTTGAAACGCCTTATGGCCCAATACCAAACAGAAGAGCCAACAGTGGCTCAAATGGAAGAACTCAAAGTCTTGGTAGCAGATGAATTAACAAAATACGCATCCTCTATGCTTCTTGACCCAGAGTATGGACTTCCAGCTACAAAAGCGCTTGCTCCAAATGCTGGTCTTCTCCTTGCTTATGAGAAAACAGGTTATGACACAACAAGCACCAAACGCTTGCCTGACTGCTTGGATGTTTGGTCTGCCAAACGCATCAAGGAACAAGGTGCAGATGCTGTCAAATTCTTGCTTTACTACGATGTAGACAGCTCTGACGAACTCAACCAAGAAAAACAAGCCTACATCGAACGTATCGGCTCTGAGTGTGTGGCGGAAGATATTCCATTCTTCCTTGAAATCTTGGCTTACGACGAAAAAATCGCTGACGCAGGTTCTGCAGAATACGCTAAAGTCAAACCACACAAGGTTATCGGTGCCATGAAGGTCTTCTCAGACCCACGTTTCAACATCGATGTCTTGAAAGTTGAAGTTCCAGTTAACGTCAAATACGTTGAAGGCTTTGGCGATGGTGAAATCGTGCATACACGCGAAGAAGCGGCAGCTTTCTTCAAAGCACAAGACGAAGCTACTAACTTGCCATACATCTACTTGAGCGCAGGTGTATCAGCCAAACTCTTCCAAGAAACACTTGTCTTTGCTCACGAATCAGGCGCAAACTTCAACGGTGTTCTTTGCGGCCGTGCAACTTGGGCTGGATCAGTTGAAGCCTA
>NZ_AJQY01000037.1:0-10842 GCF_000296875.1 Streptococcus sp. GMD1S
AAGTTAAATTATGGGTCGGAGGTAACTCCTTTATATGATGAAGAAATTCTTAATTTGGTAGTACAAAGAGATTATTTCGCTTCCTTGAATATAAAAGAAACCTTTAAGAGTGCAGAAACAGAGCTTCGTGATATTATCTATGAACCAGAAAATCATTCTGACCTCTATAAATATCTTAAAAATAAGTACGATATGCCAGAGGATACAACCTGTAGAATCAGAGTAAGGTACTCTAGTGGAACAATCTATGGAATTTCAATACTAATGGAATCTAGGGATGAGGCTGTTCAAATAGATTTAACTATATTTAAACAACGGGAGGATAATCAATGAATGAAATTGAAAAAAGGAACCGTCGGGTTGAAAGGTAAAGCACTATAAAAGCTGTTTTATAACTGATTTTTAATGAGCATCAGGAGATATTATGTTAAAATCGAACAAGTGGATATTCCTTGCAATTTCCGTTCCCTTTATTATTATTGGTTTGTCATATTTGTTAATTAGGATACCGATTGGGAACACTGGTAAGTTTATTCATGATCATGCGGATTCTATCAAAAGCGAAATTATTGCAGACATAGACAGTCAAGGGCAATATATAAAGTCAGTGACGCTTTTACCAGGTTCTGCGAGGGGAGGCTTTGATAATGGTGGAGATGTAGGTGGAAATTATCATATTTCCTTTACAGCCTATGCTAATAATAATCGCAAGCAGTCAATGAAAGTAGAATTATACTTTCCTGATGCTGGTATAGGTCCTTTTACATTTATAAAACCCAATCCTTATAAATCTCCTGAAACTATGAGGAGATGGTACTTATCAGTAGTAGAGGTATCAAGTGACCCCTCGTGGGATTGGAAGCGAGAGCAAGATAAATTGACTGAAACTATGAATAAACTTGATCGCAAGAGCAAGGATGCCTCCAGGCAAGTTGAAAAAGAAATTATGATTCGTAATCTTAACAGATGGCTACAAGAACATGAGGAAAATTTCAAACTAGCTATCCAAACAGACCTGTATAGAAACGACCCAGAATTGGAACAGAAATTAGGAAAGATTCAAAGTATCAGTGTAAGTGAATATCAAATGTACATTCCTTCGACAGGTAGCGACATTAGTTTTGATGTTAGATTTGAGAAATATCCTGAAGAAGTAGCTACTATAAACGTTCGCTTGCATTCCCAAGGGGAACAATCAGTTTTTAAGGATCCCTCAGTAGCTGCAACTATTAGTTTTGAAAGAGAACGTTTTGTTATAAAAACTGTGTACGACTCCAAGCTATTTCCAATTTTTAATCAAAGTCGATTTGGTAATAGTAATGGAGAAATATCTTATGAACTCCCAAAAGATTATGAAAATCAATTTTTAATTCCTTAACTTTCAAGCAAGCTATTATGCTTGCTTTATCTTTATGGCTTCAAGCCATAAGAGTAAGAACGACAAATCGATGCATGATAGAGGAGATTCAAGCTTATATCTTTTCCTTGTAGACATGGGATACTGATGTTTTCAAGTATAAAGGAGTAAAAACGATGCTAGCTATTTTTATTGATTCTATAGGTGACAAGTCAGGGACCTATAAGTTGTTAAGAAACCATTCATCCTTGCCTTTTTCTTTAATCCAATCCAGAATCAAAGATCATGACACGGTGATAGAAGTAGACATGTTAGATTTGGATGAATTGAAAAAGGTTAGAGAACTCATCCGTGAGTTGAGTGCTATTGGGACCAAGGTTACGATGAGGGATTCGACTGGTATTATCACCTTAGAAATAGTAAATAATCTTATTTCTACTTTTGAAGAGATTGCGGCAGAGAGAGAAGAACTGGATGCTCTGATGTTTGAAGAGGAAGAGTGAGTGCCACGTTTTTCAGTGGATCACCAAGTTAGTTTTTAGTAATAGAAGGAAAACTGATGAATGATAATAGAAATTTATTGCGCTTCTTACAGGAGTTGATGTACGGTCTTGTAGATCTTATCAGTGAGAAAGAATATCAGGAGTTTGTCCTTGATTCCTTAAAACTTTCAAAACAGGAGCTTGATAAAGAGAGTGATTTTTGCCCAGATATTTTATATAATCGACTGGAAAATATAGACGAGCAGGATATCTTGACATTTCAGGTATTGGATAAGAAAACCAATCCACTAGTATGGAACTGTATCGCTAATTTCTTTGTTTTAGTTTGTCACTATTCATATATTGCTTCGGAAGAAATCTACCTACCACAAACGATTGAAAGTGTCGACGAGGACATACTTGAGGTTCTTTCCTTAAGTTACAAACAAATTCTAGCTGAAAATAGGGAACTTATTTCACAAATAACTGGACCAGAATTAGAAGGATATCTAAAGGATGATCTCGTTAAAAACTACTTTGGACCACTATTTTTATCTGATGAGAACGAATAGGCCATTCGTTCAAGCATAGATCAGGAGAGGATATGCTTACTAGTTATTTTATGTTGATTTTTGCTGAGGCAATTGCGAATCGTATGGAAACAGAATATACTTCACATATTCGAACCGCCTTGGATGCATGTTGGAGTTTTTTGGAGAATAGAGATAAAAGGGGAGAGGAACTTTATCGCCTTTTAGATGATGGGACAGACTTCAGTGGAATATTTATCTACATGCAATTAGATGAAAATGAAGCGAATGGTCTCTTGTGGGACAACATTAGTTATGTAATAGGTGTGACTGCTAAAGAAGCTTTTGAGTTTGAAAATAAGAAAGAGCTTCCTTCTCCCTTAGAGAACATTGAACCAGAACTACTTGATGTCTTTATTGATAATTTAAAAGAAATCAGCATGGATCTTTATCATCACGTCGAAACAGTAAAAATTTTCATCAATAGAAATCCATACCCATCAAGAGAATCCGCCCTAAAAGAACTAGATAGACTGGGATTATTTAGATGATTTGATTAGAAGGTTTGGCGAAAAATCAAAAAGAACACCCCAGAAGTTAGAGTCTCATCTCTACTTTTGGGGTGTCGTTTATTTTCTATCCTTAAGCATTTTACAGTACCCACGTACGGATAGCATGGGCGACGCCGGATTCGTCGTTTGTTTTGGTGATGTATTTGGCGATTTTTTTGAGTTCTGGATTTCCATTTTCCATGACAACGGGGTTGCCAACGACTTCCAGCATGGCGCGGTCATTCTCTTCGTCACCGATCGCCATGGTTTCATCTTTGGTCAATCCGAGTTTTTCAGCTAGATGGGTAATAGCTGAACCCTTGTCTATATTCTTTTTAAGGAGTTCGAGGTAGAAAGGAGCAGATTTGTTGATGGAGTAGCGCTCGTAAAATTCTGCTGGTATCTTTTCAATCGCAGCATCGAGAATTTCCGGTTCATCGATAAACATACACTTGACGATTTCCTTGTCAGCCATTTCTTCAGGGGTGCGGTAGAAGATGGGCATGCTGACGAGGGTTGATTCGTGCACCGTGTACTTTCCGATATTGCGATTGGCAGTATAGATACCGTCCTTGGTAATAGCGTGCATGTGGACACCGAGCTTGCGACTGAGAAATTCCATATCCAGATAATCCTCATAGGTCAAGGATTCGCTGATAATCTCATGGGCAGTAGCAGTTTCTTGAACAAGGGCACCATTGAAGGTTACGACATAGTCACCCTCGTCTCTCAATTGCAAGTCGTCCAGAAGTTTGGCAACACCTGCGATAGGACGACCCGTTGCAATTACGACTTTGACACCAGCTTCTTTGGCATCTTGGATGGCAGAAAAGACTTCCGGAGTGATTTCCTTTTTACTGTTAACCAGGGTACCATCGATATCGACGGCGATTAGTTTAATACTCATAAATTTCCTCTATTCGTTCTTATTTGGGGTAAAATGATCGTTCTCAATCAAGTGTAAAAATTGCTGGGTAACGCTTGCGAAGATGCTGTTTTGGTCCAACATTTCTTTTGGAAAATAGAAACGATTGTCTCCGTGGCGGCTGCCAGCAAGAGATTGGACGATAGGAGACAGGCTAGAGAGTTCTGCCAGTTCACCATTTTTCTGTAGAATCTCAATCTGTGTCCGTGGATTTTCAGATTCGGGACGATAGATATCATAAGGGAGGTCAAAGTTCTTATGAATAGCAGTATAGTAGTCTGGATCAAAGCCGATTTCTTCAACCAGCTGTCTCATGGTTGCGAGTTGGTCTTGGTCTTTTTCTGAAAAAGTAATGGATTTAAAGACCTTGCGGTTGACAAAACGTTGTGACAAGTCGGCTAGTATCTTGTCAGGACTGGTCATCCAGAGTTGGAAGTAGGTATTCATCACGCCGTCATCAAGTGCCAGATAGTCAGATAGAGTAACTTTCTTTTCAAAAAAAGGTAGCAAATGTGGAGAAGTGCGTGCAAAGAAGTCCTTGTCTTCAGGATAGAGTTCCTTGGCGCGTTTGAGGAGATTTTGTAGGAGAACCTCCATGGCCCGTGTTGCTGGGTGGAAATAAACCTGCATATACATCTGGTAGCGACTGAGAACATAGTCTTCGATGGCGTGCATGCCATTGCGCTGAAAGGCGATACCATTTTCGACTGGACGAATGACTCGAAGGATGCGAGTCAGGTCAAATTCCCCATAAGATGCTCCTGTAAAATAAGAGTCGCGCAAGAGATAGTCCATGCGGTCTGCATCAATCTGACTGGAAATGAGCTGTACGACCTGTTTGTTAGGGTAGGTATGGTCGATGACACTAGCCACTTTTTCAGGAAAGTCTGGCGCTACTTGTAGCAGGACTTGGTGAATCTCTGTCTCAGGACTTTGGATAATTTCCTGAGTGATGGCTTCGTGGTCTGTATCAAAGAGATGTTCAAAAGTATGCGAGTAAGCACCATGCCCAAGGTCATGAAGGAGTGCAGCGGTCATAGTCAAGAGAGACTCAGCAGGATCCCATTCTTTAGGATATTTTTCTTCAAAAATCTCTGTGATGCGTCGTGCAATCTCATAGACCCCCAAACAGTGGGAAAAGCGACTGTGCTCCCCACCATGGAAGGTATAACTGGAAGTCCCTAGCTGTTTGATACGGCGAAGACGTTGAAATTCTTTTGTATTGATCAAGTCGTATATGACCTGATTATTGACGTGGATGTAGTTGTGAACTGGGTCACGGAATACTTTTTCATTCATATGACCATTATAGCAAAATCCTGCTCTTTTTGGTAAAATAGTAGGACAAGAGACATGAAAGAGGATTTGATGTGAAGATTCGGATGCGAAATAGGATTCAGTTTGATGAGCAGTTGGAAGTGATTGACCAGCTTTATGACGTTGAAGTGCGTGAAAAAGGGGATTATAGCTATCTGCTTTTTTATAATGAGGAAAAAGAAAAAGTGGTTCTCAAGTTTCATGGTCAAGAACTGGTGATGACCCGTTTTTCCAATCCGAAGACTATTATGAGATTTCTAAAGGATAGTGATAGTTTAGCCTATATTCCGACTCCAATGGGGATGCAGGAGTTTATCATTCAAACGAATCACTATGAACTGGATGGGCAAAAGATTGAGCTCGCCTATCAACTGCAAAATCAAGAGGGACACTCCTTTGCCAGCTATCAATTAGAAATTACTTGGGAATAAGAAAAAGGTTGGCGAATGCCAACCTTATTTGATATAGAGTTCTTGATTTTTTAGAACAATTTCACGCACACTTGCGAATTTCTTGAGTTTTTTAAGTTCTTCAGGATGGGTTACGAGAGTAATAACATAGCCCTCTTTACCCATGCGACCTGTACGGCCAGCGCGGTGGGTGTAAGTTTCCATATCTCTAGGGACGTCGAAGTTTACGACACATTCTAGGCTATCTATATCAATTCCACGAGCCAGAAGGTCAGTTGCAAGGAGCAGGGTTAGTTGCTTATCTTTAAACTTTTCTAAGATGACTTTTCGATATTTCACATTGACATCGCTAGCGAGGGAAACAGCTAAGATATCCCGATACTGTAGTTTTTCCTCCGCACTTCCAAGATCTGACAGGCTATTAAAGAAAACTAGTCCGCGGAAATCCTCAACATGAGCTAGTTTTCGTAGCATATCCACACGGTGACGTTGGTCTACCTGCATATAGAAGTGTTGGATGTTGTCCAGTTTTTGATCAGAGAGATCAATGGTGCGCGTGTTTGGTGCAATCTTCTCTTGGTCAAACTTGGTCGTCGCACTCATGTAGACGAGTTGGTGGTCACGAGGTGCGTAGTGAGTAATTTTCTCAACAAAGTGAATCTGAGAATCATCGAGTAATTGGTCAAATTCATCCAGGATGATGGTTTCCACATTCATCATCTTGATTTTTTTCAATTTAATCAACTCAAAGATACGGCCAGGTGTTCCAATCAGAATTTCTGGTCCTTTTTTGAGTCGTTCAATCTGGCGTTTCTGACTCGAACCTGATAAGAAGAGCTGAGCGGTCAAACCGATGGCTTCCGCCCACGTTTTACACACGTCAAAAATCTGTCCAGCAAGTTCTGTATTTGGTGCTAGGATCAAGAGTTGTTGGGCTTTTTTCTTTTGTAGTCTGAGAAGACTTGGGAGTAAATAAGCTAGCGTCTTACCAGTTCCTGTTGGGCTCACTCCCAGTATGTTTTCTCCAGCAAGGATGGGTTCAAATAGTTGAATTTGAATGGGAGTAAATTCCTGGAAACCGAGTTGGTCACTCAATTCCTGCCATTCAGTCGGTAGTTTGGTTTTCATTTTTCTGCCTCAAATCTAATGCCAGCAGTCTGGCGCATAGTATATAGTAGCTCATGAATAGAGCTTGCATCATCCAGCCAAGTCTGGTAGATCGTCTGGTCTGGTTGCTGGATCATCTGAGCAAACGCAGCAACTTCCTCAGTCATCGTATGAGGAGCCTGTTGGATAGGGAGTTGAACTTGATTTCCTTGGTGGTCGCTAAAAATAGCTGAGCGGACATGTTCAATCGTGTTAAGGGTCAAGGTTCCATCTGCTGTGTAAATCTCACAAGGAAGATTGGAAGTGATGTTTTTCCCAGCTTTGATATGAACTTGAAAGTCAGGGTAGAAGAGGATACCGTCTCCATTCAGGTCAATGCTATTGTCAAGCTGTTGAGCTTGATAAATCGCGTCTTGAGCCTTTCCAAAGAGGCGAATGGCAGCGTAGAGAGGATAAATCCCCAAATCCATAAGGGCTCCACCAGCAAAACGATCTGAAAAGACATTTGGCGTCTGTCCAGCCAATAAGTCAGGCATCTTGGAAGAATACTTGGCATAGTTGAAATCTGCTCCCCAAATTTGCTTGTCTGCCAAAAAATTCTTGATAGTGGTAAAGGCTTCCTCGTGGTAATTACGAGCTGCCTCAAAGATAAAACAGTGATTTTTCTTAGCTGTCTGTCTCAAATTCAGCCATTCTTGTGGCTGAGTGACAGCTGGCTTTTCAAGAATGACGTGCTTACCAGCAGACAAGGCAGCCCTGGCTTGAACAAAATGCAAGGAGTTTGGACTGGCGATATAGACTACATCAAAGGAAGACTTAAAGAAGTCTTCTAATTGATCAAAGAGTTGGATATTTTCATAGCGAGAAGCAAAGGTTGCGGCAGTTTCTCGTTTTCTAGAATAGACTGCAACCAGCTGGTATTCTCCGCTAGCATGGGCTGCTTCTATGAAATGATGGCTGATAGCCCCTGTTCCGATGATACCTAATTTAAGCATAAATACTCCTTTTCCGACTTCAAATCCTTCCTTCATTATAACATAGAAAAGAAGGACTATCCAACAGATGGTAAAAATTTTCAAATGGAGTACGCATTTCTTAGAGAAAGTGGTACAATATTTAGATAGGTAGATGAAATGAAAAGGGGGAGAAAATGAGATTATTACCAATAAGAAAAATATCACGTCAGTCTAAGCGACTAGCGCTTTTTTTGACTTTTTGTGCAGGATATGTCGATGCTTATACTTTTATCGTGCGAGGGAACACCCTTGTGGCTGGACAAACTGGGAATGTGGTTTTTCTTTCTGTAGGACTCATTCAGCAGAATGTCTCGGATGCCAGTGCCAAAGTAATGACCTTGTTGTCCTTTATGATGGGTGTCTTTTTTCTGACATTATATAAGGAAAAACTTCGAATTGTTAAAAAGCCGATTTTGTCCTTGATTCCTCTTGCAGTCCTGTCCCTAATTATAGGCTTTGTGCCGCAATCGGTTGATAATATCTATCTCGTACCGCCCTTAGCCTTTTGTATGGGACTGGTGACAACAGCCTTTGGAGAAGTGTCAGGGATTGCCTATAATAATGCTTTTATGACAGGGAATATCAAACGTACCATGTTGGCTTTTGGAGATTATTTCCGGACCAAGCATACGCCTTTCCTACGAGAGGGATTGATTTTTGTTAGCTTGCTTAGCAGTTTTGTCTTCGGAGTTGTTTTTTCAGCTTATTTGACGATTTACTATCAGGAGAAGACAATTCTAGGTGTTCCTCTTATGATGAGTATCTTTTACTTCAGTATGCTTTTTGCTTCTTGGAGAAAAAAAGGAAAGAAAAAGCTTAAATTTGATTGATTTCGCTTGTAAGAAAAAAGAAGATATGCTATACTTGAAGAGTTGACTATGCACAGTCCTGTGCAACCGCACGAACATCGTTTGCTCACATAGTGAGTATAAAGTGGTTCGTCCCACGATGCTAGGCGAGTCTTCACAAAAATACGGGGAAACCCTAAAAATCATAGGAGGTGCATAATGAGCACATACGCAATTATCAAAACTGGCGGAAAACAAGTTAAAGTTGAAGTTGGTCAAGCAATCTACGTTGAAAAATTGAACGTTGAAGCTGGTCAAGAAGTTACTTTTAACGAAGTTGTTCTTGTTGGTGGTGAAAACACTGTTGTCGGAACTCCACTTGTTGCTGGAGCTACTGTAGTTGGAACTGTTGAAAAACAAGGAAAACAAAAGAAAGTTGTTACTTACAAGTACAAACCTAAAAAAGGTAGCCACCGTAAACAAGGTCACCGTCAACCATATACAAAAGTTGTCATCAACGCAATCAACGCTTAATTTTAAGGAGAACACATGATACAAGCAGTCTTTGAGAGAGCCGAAGATGGCGAGCTGAGGAGTGCGGAAATTACTGGACACGCCGAAAGTGGCGAATACGGCTTAGATGTCGTGTGTGCATCGGTTTCTACGCTTGCCATTAACTTTGTCAATTCCATTGAGAAATTTGCAGGCTACGAACCAATCTTAGAATTAAACGAAGATGAAGGTGGCTATCTAAAGGTTGATATACCAGCGGATCTTCCTTCACACCAGAGAGAAATGACGCAGTTATTCTTCGAATCATTTTTCTTAGGTATGGCAAACTTATCGGAGAACTCTTCTGAGTTCGTCCAAACCAGAGTTATCACAGAAAACTAACACGGAGGAAAACATTATGTTAAAAATGACTCTTAACAACTTGCAACTTTTCGCCCACAAAAAAGGTGGAGGTTCTACATCAAACGGACGCGATTCACAAGCAAAACGTCTTGGAGCTAAAGCAGCTGACGGACAAACTGTAACAGGTGGATCAATCCTTTACCGTCAACGTGGTACACACATCTATCCAGGTGTAAACGTTGGACGTGGTGGAGACGATACTTTGTTCGCTAAAGTTGAAGGCGTAGTACGCTTTGAACGTAAAGGTCGCGATAAAAAACAAGTTTCTGTTTACCCAATCGCTAAATAAAAAGGTCCAGTGAACCTTTTTATCCCGAGCCTTGAAATGAAAAGGCGAGGAAGCTAGAAGTAGCATAAAATAAGGCTTTCCGAGTTTTCGGAGAGCCTATTTTTTTGTTTTGATACACATTTTGAATTTAATAGAGAATAGTTAGATTTAAACTTGCGATGGACACTTTTTTCTTTTTTGGAAAAGTTCTGAAATATGGTATAATGAACAGATAGAGAAGTTGGGGGTAAAAGATGAACATTCAACAATTACGCTATGTTGTGGCCATTGCCAATAGTGGTACTTTCCGTGAAGCTGCTGAAAAGATGTATGTTAGTCAGCCAAGTCTGTCTATTTCTGTGCGCGATTTGGAAAAAGAGCTGGGTTTTAAGATTTTCCGTCGGACGAGTTCGGGGACTTTTTTGACCCGTCGTGGTATGGAATTTTATGAGAAAGCGCAGGAATTGGTCAAAGGATTTGATGTTTTTCAAAATCAATATGCCAATCCTGAGGAAGAAAAGGATGAATTTTCCATTGCCAGCCAGCACTATGACTTCTTGCCACCAACGATTACGGCCTTTTCGGAACGTTATCCTGACTACAAGAACTTTCGTATTTTTGAGTCTACCACAGTTCAAATTTTAGACGAAGTGGCTCAAGGACATAGTGAGATTGGGATTATCTACCTCAACAATCAAAATAAAAAGGGCATCATGCAACGGGTTGAAAAGCTTGGTTTAGAAGTTATTGAACTAATTCCTTTCCAGACTCACATTTATCTTCGTGAAGGGCATCCTTTAGCACAGAAAGAGGAATTGGTCATGGAGGATTTAGCGGATTTACCAACAGTTCGTTTTACTCAGGAAAAGGATGAGTATCTATACTATTCAGAGAACTTTGTCGACACCAGCGCGAGCTCCCAGATGTTCAATGTGACCGACCGTGCTACTTTGAATGGTATTTTGGAGCGGACGGATGCTTACGCAACTGGATCTGGGTTTTTAGATAGTGACAGTGTTAATGGGATCACAGTCATTCGTCTCAAGGATAATCTAGATAACCACATGGTCTATGTCAAACGGGAAGAAGTGGAGCTTAGCCAAGCTGGTACTCTTTTCGTTGAGGTTATGCAAGAATATTTTGATCAAAAGAGGAAATCATGAAAAAAAGAGGAAT
>NZ_AJQY01000038.1:0-10755 GCF_000296875.1 Streptococcus sp. GMD1S
TCAAAGTAACGGATACTCTTATCTGAAAGTGTCACGATTTTACCCTTGACTTGCTTGCCATCTTGGTCAAAGTAAAGTGTTTGTTGACCAATCTTTTGAAGACCTGTCACTGCAACTCCATCTGCTCCGAAATAGTACCAATCACTTGGGTTATCACCTTGAGCAAAACGATTGATAACAGCATTTCCTGAATCCTTGTCAAAGTAACGAAGTTTGCCATCTTTAGCACTCACAATCTTGCCCTTAACCTGATAGCCGTTTTCATCAAAGAATTGCTGTCCATCTCCTATCTTGACAAGACCTCGAGCCATAACGCCCTTGGCATCAAAGTAACGCCAGTTTTGACCATCAGTAGTGTAGTAACGGTTGAGAACTTGGGCACCAGTTTGATCATAGTAGTACTGATTACCATTTTCATCTTCACGGATAGAATCACGAAGTTGAATACCATTCTTCAAGAAATAAACGTGCTTGCCATCAATTTCATGAGCACCTGTTACTAGATAACCTCGTTTATCGAAATAATACCAATTTCCATTTTCATCTTGGATAAAGGAATTTTTAGCTTGATAACCACTAGTTGAATAGAACTTAGTACCATTGGCATCACTAACAAATCCTGTGTAAGCATTCTTATTAACTAATTGCTTAGGCAATACTATCTCGCCATTTTTGTTAGTAAGATAGTCGTTGCTAGCCCAGTCTTTAAGAACATAGTAAGCACCACGACCTAAGATATTGGTACCATTGAAGTACTTAGCCGACCACTTGGTAATCTTCTCATCTGTTGTCATCTTTTGACCATTGGAAATCTGTACTCGTTCAAAGATCTCTGGATATTTGGCTTTAAGCTCATCCAAGTAGGCTCCACCGTATTTACCTTGGAAATCAGTCCCATTGGTCTTACTATTAGCTACATAGAGTTTTTCCTTAATTTCTGAACCTTCACGGTAGGTTCCGTAGTTATTGACACGTGTTGCTGTTACCACTTCCTTACCTGGTAGGTTATAGATTTGGTCTGGTACCCAGTCTGCGATGGCTTGGATATTGACACTGTGAAGCGCACGAAGAGCATTGAGCAAATCTTTTAAAGAACCATATTTATTGTTCTTGCTCATCGCCATATCGTAGCGGTCTTCAAAGGCATAACCATTCTGAATGATAGAATCTAAGAAAGTACCGTCTTGGCTAGATACATACTGAGGTGGTAGCTCAAATGAAGTTACTCCCCATTCCTTGAAGAGGTTGACATTTTTAGCAATGACTTTATTAGTATATTGGTCATCGCGGGTTGCAAAGTCTTGGAAGTTAGAAAATCCTTCGTAAATCAACTGAGAATCAAGGGCTGCGCTAGATTCGTAGACCTGACCACTAGCGTTTTTCTTCTTGCTTGCTGTTGTACGAGCATCCTGATCTGCCTTAGCGCCAACTGGTACCCAAACAGCCAGATATCCAGAAACCTGTACATTGCTGTAGCCTGCAATATCATTCATATCAAAGGTTAAAATACCATTAGCATCTGTCTTCTTCCAGAGCGATTGCGGCACTTCTTCGTCAGTTAGATAACGGGAAATACCATCTTTGGTCGTCAAAAGCACAGGGCGATAGTATTGATTCTTGTGGGCTGCTCCCATATTGACTTGCAGTTTATCCCATTCGTTCAGTTTCAGGTTAGGGTTGTTAGAAGCAATAACAGCCATCCCTTGAGTACGAGTTTCTGCTGTTCCTTCATCTGTTGCTTCATTGGCACCAGTACCGTAGCGCACAGAAGTCAAAATACCATTGTAAGACCATTTATCAGCCTCACGAGGTACACCCATATATGTGACTTTCATGTCTTGTCCACCTGCTACATACTTAATACGAGCACGCAACAAGGCATCGATAGCATCGTGGTAAGGAGATTTTTTCTCCATGTATTGACCATCATCGGTATAGAGGTCACCATAGTAGACCCGAGTGATAGAGTCTTTATTGGAGAGCATGAGGGCATGGGCAGTTGGGATGTTGAACTGCGTATACTTCTTGTCTGCCTTGCGCATATCTTCGTTGTAGATCTTGAAGGCTTGCTTGAGTTCATCCATGGTAAAGGTCAAACCATCCGTATTTGGATTGATATTTTCTCGGATGATGTCAGCAATAACAGTTTGTACTTCACTGTCATGAGCCCGAACAAAGATATAGTTAGCCATCCGTTCGCCATTTTTCTTTTCAGAAGAACGGTCATTTAGACTATTTGTAATCGTAGGCTCTACTCCGCTACGGATAGATAGATTACGCATGAATGAATAAAGCAAGGACAAGCGTAGCTTGTTGTCAATTGCTAGTTGAGCACCTTTAGTATCTTTGTTGTAGTCAGGATCGTTATCAGACCAAGCTTCCAAGATAGACAAATGCTTGATGGCTTCTTCTTCACTTTCTCCCACCTTGTAGCGAGACTTGAAGTAGTCAGATGCGATTTGGAGCAAGTCTGCGTTGACATTGTCCACCGCATCGACACGAACTCCATCAAAATTAGCAGTCGGATCATTGGCTACGATGCTTCCAAAGTTCATCATAAAATGCAACCAGTTGAGTTGTTCGGCCTGAACAGCTGGATTAGAGTTGTCAAAGTCGTTAGCGAGCAAGAACTCATAACCACCGTTTGACTTGTCAATGAAGTACTTAGGTTTACCTGTTTGACTAGTAGGGGTACGGTTAAGCAGACGGAACTTAGAGTCAGCATGAGAGCTCTTCTCATTATTAGTATAAAGCAAAGCTCCACCCTGCAAGTGGTCCTTTTTAGTACCAGTTGTTTCAGACTCTGACTTGATATTCCAGTTTGGCTGGGTTTTGACAAAGGCACCCATCAGCGTTCTCAACCATTTGGTATCGCCTTCTTTACCAATTTTTTCCTCAATTTTGCGCTGAACCTGCTGAGAAGCACCTGTCAGGAGAGCTTGTTCCACTTTGTTTTCAAAAGCACCTGCTCCCAGACCTTGCTGGTTCATATAGTTGAGGTAATTAATCTGAGTACGTTTATCAGGCCACCAAGCCATCAAAAGAGGACGTAAGTCTGTTTCTGTCGATGCCGTCCATGTTTTTCCATCTTTTAAGATGAACTTTGGACGATACCAGCTATCTGCTGTCAAATAACCGTCTACAGTTTCAATATCCTTGTCAGTCGTACCATAGAAAGCATTCTTTTGGGAGAATTCATTATTGAGACTGCTGGTTCCTTGTTGGAACTGATATTCATTTGAATCAACTAAGGCACCCGTTTCTGCATCAAAATAAAGTATTCTACCATTAAGTTCAACTGCAAAGTTCTTTTTAACTGTACCATCGTCCTGAACATAGTAATTTTTACCATCAATGGTCTTAATATGAGATAGGACATCATCATCATGGTCAGCATTTACAGGTGCAGGTTGAGCCTGATCTGCCACCATTCTTTCAGCTACTGCTCCTTGTTTTTGAGCAGGTTCGGGCAAGCGATCTTTCTTTGCAACCTTTGGATTTGCAACAATCTTGTCTTCAACAGCCGATTTTTCTCGTTTGTCGCCTTCTTGGTCTTGGGCAGTTGTTGGCCTTGCTTGTTTATTCTGCTCTGCTACTTCTGTTTTAGGAGTTTCTGTGATTGCATTAGCAGCTTTAACTTCTTCTGCAACAGCAGCCTTTTCTGTAGATGCTTCTTTCGTATCTGCTGGTTTAGCAGGCTCTTGAGCATTGGTTTGAACTGTTGCTTCCGTATTTTCTGCTGGTTTAGCAGGTTTTTCACTAGCAGCAACATCGCCTGTCACCTTGTCTGCAGGGGTTGCTTTTTCTGCTTCTTTCTCAGAAGCTACGTTAGCTTGGGCTGGAGTTTGCTGACCCGGACCACTAGTCTGAGCTGTAGCAGGTTCTTGAACCACAACCTGCTTTACATCATCCGCATGGACAACGCCTGGTTCTAGACCAAGTACCTTTGGTGCTACAATAAGGGCCAAGGTAGTCAAAGCAATGGCTACCCAGTTTTTCTTAACTTTATGCATCTTATAATGAATCTTTTTCTCCATCATAAAACCTCCTTCTGAATTTAGTATAAAGTTATGCCCTTATTCTAGTATATTTTTCAAAATGATCTTTTTTTGTTGCACATCTACAACTATGAAAGGCAAATTCTTTCAAACTGTTCTTTAAGCTTTTGGGCAACACCAAAGGAATCTAAAAATTCAAAAAAAGATAGGCATTGCTCGATATCACTGAGAGCATTAGTATTCCCGACCTTATAGGCATACAGAGCCCTATGATACTTAATCAGCGTTCGATCATATAGATCTGTTTCAGGGATTTTAGAGTGGTCGAGATAATTGAGAAACCTCATAGCAACTAGCAGATGGTTTCCTTCTATACAGACGCTAATGACATTAAGTAGCATCTTGATAATACGGCGGCGATTTTCAGGTAGGTTGTTATAAAACTGGGTACGATTGATCATCTCACTAGCGAAGGTTTCCAACGTTTCCAAGGTCATCAAATCAACACTGTTTGTAAAAAGCCAGAGTTCATAACGTCCCCACTCCTCAACAGAAAAGAGATGATCCGTCAGGAATTCAATATCCTTCTTGCTAATCTGAAAATCTGAGCAACAGGAAGACAGAAGAGCTCTGACAATGATCGTATTGAGTTTATAGTTTTTCTTCTCAGGAAACTGTTCGGTCAAAGCTTCTGAGCTTGACAAAATATTTTGGAGCTTGACAACATTGTTTTCCTGATATGCATCAGCTACTTTTTTTGAAAACAGCACATCATCTGAATCAATGTAATTATGGTAAACATACTGAAACTCCTCTAGGGAAACGGCCATATTTTTTAAACAGCAATAAAAAGAATCAAGTGTGATCCCATTAACTCCCCGTTCAAAACGGGATAGCTGAGCTACGGAAATATCACCAGCAGCTACCTCTTTCAGGGACATTTTTTTTGATTCTCTAATGACTTTGAATATTTTTCCAAATGCTTTCAACATATCACTCCCCCAGTTTCGTATATGCAAAAAATTCTTACTAATTTTAATATACTAGTAACATGTTTCAATTATATTACAGAGAAAGTACTTTATATTTCAAATTAATACAAGCAGATTAATTCGCATGATAAGACCGTTTAATATAGCATTTATTGAATATTATATCTTTTCATGAATCTATTGATTTCAGTAGAAATCTGAACTATTCTATCTAACAACTTGAAAACACTAACATTTCTAGAGATAGATTCCTTCTTATGTTAAACGAATCTTGATTGATTTATAAAAGTTTGATATAAAATCGCAAGACAATCATATGAAACATTTTTTAGACATGGAGTAAATTAAAAAACGAGAGCCGAACTCTCGTCTTACTGTTGATTTCCAAAGACATCTAGATAGAGCATGCCGTCTCGTAAACTTTCAGCATCCCCTCCCAACTGCTCTACCAACTCATAGGCAAAGGCAAGTGCGGTTGACGGTCCTCGGCTAGTTGTTAGATTGCCATCCACAACCACTGTTTGCTTTTGATAAATTCCGTCAGTAATTTGCTCCTGAACTCCGTCATAACAAGTAAAGTGCTTGTCTTTCAGGACACCTGCTTGATGAAGAGCGATTGGGGCTGCACAGATGGCAGCAATTTTCTTTCCAGCTTGGTCAAAGGCTTTAATCTGTGAAATGAGGGCTGGATTATCCCGTAGGTGAGCTGAGCCTGGCATACCTCCTGGAAGAACGACCAAGTCATAGTCGGACAAATCACCATCAAAGATACGGTCAGCTTTTACCTGAATGTCATGTGACCCTGTCACCTGCTCTTCAAATCCTACCATATCACAAGAAATGTTTGCTCGACGCAAGACATCGACTACTGTCAAGGCTTCAATTTCTTCAAAACCCTGGGCTAAAATAACTGCTACTGTTGCCATAGTGGCCTCCTTATTTGATTTGTTTTAGGACGACTTTCTTTCGTTTGAATGAAATCTTCCCACTCTTTTCTTCAGCTAGATTGGTCTGGTAACTCATAGATAAGAGGAGACCAACTCCGATAAGGTTACTAATAATTGCGGACCCCCCTTGAGAGATGAAAGGTAAAGGAATCCCTGTCAGAGGAAGCAAGCCAGTCACTGCGCCAATATTTTCAAATATATGGAAGAGCAGCATCATGATAAAGCCAGTCGAAATATAGGTATAGAACTGGTTATTTGATCTGAGCGTAATCTTCAACATCCGATAGATAAGAAGTAGGTACAAAGCAATGACAAATACTGAACCAATGAAGCCGAAATCTTCCGCAATTACTGTGAAAATCATATCACTCTCGCGTACTGGAATGAGGAGATTGGACACATTGAAACCTTGTCCAAACAAGCCACCACTTCCAATCGCAATTTGTCCCTGCGCCTGTTGATATGTTGTTGTTTGTGCAAAGTCAAAGGGATTGAGCCAAGCCAAGATGCGGTTGATCTGGTAAGTTGGCATCCCAATCTGATGCAAGAAGGCACGTCCATCCTTGCTTATAAAGATGGCCATGAAGCCTGCAACAGCAGTCACTCCTGTCGCAAAAACAGGAATGATAATCTTCCACGAAACACCTGAAAGGAGAACCATACCGGAAAAAATAGCTACGAAGACCAAGGCAGTCCCCAAGTCACTTTGTAGGGCTAAGAGGATCAAGACTGGGATGGTAAAGGCAATCATCCAACCAATCAGTAGGAAATCCAAGGGAATAGTCCGTCGCCATTCCTTGTGTTTTTGAGTGAATCTTACAATGGCTCGAGCCAACATCAAGATATAGGAAATCTTCATGAATTCCGATGGCTGGAAAAGTGTCGTTCCACCAATCGATACCCAGTTCTTGGCACCTGTTGACGCTACAAGATTTGGATTGTAGAAAACAAGAGGTAGGACCATCAAAGCTAGCCCTAGACCATAAAGATAGGGAGTCACCTTCCATAAAAACTCGGTATTAAAGAACATGACCACAAAACCAATGACAAGGCCCAAGGAAATCCATGCGATTTGCTGACCTAGAATTGGTAATACATTATTTGGATAGTCATGACTAACTGCTATATAAATGGCCACTACTCCAATCACCAGTAAACAAAACACTGGTAGGAGGAGGCTATAATCGACTCGAGAGTCGAAGGAACGTTTCATATTTTTTACCTTTTCTCTTTCTTGGATTTTTCTTTCATTCTATTGCAACGAGATTGGAGAAAATCAGCTACAGCAGGCTCTAGCTGTTCTCTAGAAAGAACCTGAACAGCCCTTTCTTTTGACAAGGCCTGAGCGATTTGTTTGCCGTAACGCTTGCTAACGACACGACTATCTAAGATAACAGCAACCGAACCTTGGTCAGATCTTCTAACAGTACGGCCCAGAGCTTGTTTTAGCCGAATGATCGCCATCGGCAACTGATAATCATAGAAAGGATTTTTCCCTTCTTGACGCAGTTCTTGGTTTAATTTTTTGGTTAAAGGCTCTTGGGGATTTTGGAAAGGCAATCTCGGAATCACTTGAATCACGCAAGGATGGGTTGAAAAATCAACCCCTTCCCAGAAACTACCTGTTCCAAGCAAGATCTGGCGTTCGCCCTTTTCAAAACGTTTTTTCAGTTGGCTTGGTTCCCCATTTTTATACTGAGCTAGATGCGGTTGGTCGAGCAGGTCCGAAACTGCCAGCAACATTTCTTTTGAGGTAAACAAGACCAATAAGGGTTCTTGAAAGGCTTGTAAGCTTCGAATGACAGAAGCCACTTCACTAGCATAGTCAAAAGGCGAAACTTCTGTCACAAGAGGAAAGTCATTGACTAGAAAGACTTCTTGTTGCTCCTGCTTTGCTACATCAAGCCTAACAAGTGGAGCTTCTGAAAAGCCCAATAAATCTGCTAGGGAAACCCGATTGCTGATTTCAAGAGTGGCCGATACTCCTAGAAGTCTACAATCTTCTGGCAATAGGTCTGCTAGTATAAAGCGGCCTTTTTTGCTTGAACAAATCAAGACATCCTTGCTCGATTTCTCTGCTGTAGCAAGCCAAAATTCACGGTCCGAGGTGAAAAAGTTTGCAAGCTCTCGATACTCTGGGAGAGCTAACTCCGAAAAATGCTGGCGCAAGTGTTCGAGAGAATCCAACCACTTTCCATTCTTAAGGCCTGACTGATAGTGCTCCATCAAGTAACGACATTCAAAACCTATACTCTCAAGCAAGCGTTTCTGAACCAAATCTTCCTCTGACTCTAAGGACTTTTCAATTTGAGTTACAAGTTCCTCAAGGCGGTAAGCCTGCTGGGCTAGATTTTCAAGGGCTAGCAGCATTTTTTGAGCTTCATCCAAGATCACCAAACGGTTGTCGATAAACTCTGGATTGTCTTCCAAACGTGTGACCAGATAGGCATGATTAGTCAAGAGAACGCGACTGGTCTTGGCCTTTTCCTGCCCTCGTTTCCAAAAATCCTCTGTGGCAAATAAACTTTTCTTTGAAAGCTTGCCATCGTGGACTAGTTCTGGCAGAAAGTGCTGGTAGCGATAAAGTTGCCCGATTTCGTCCAAATCACCAGTCTCTGTCTCCGTTAGCCAGATGAGCAGTTGCATTTTAAAGCGTGTGAAAAGGCGATTGGACTCTGGTCGATGGAGGACTTGGTGAAAAGCATCCAGTTTCAAGTAATTTTGAGGCCCCTTGAGACTATGAATTTCCAGATGGAAGACCTCTTTTAAGCGCTGACCTTCTTCTTGCATGATTTGATTTTGAAGAATTTTGGTCGGAACACTCACTAGGATACCTGTTTGACTCTCCAAGTTCAAAGCTGGGAGGAGATAACCATAAGTCTTGCCCAGTCCCGTTTGAGCTTGGACAAAGGAAATCTGGTGTTCTTCCAATAAGTGCTCAACCTTCTCCGCAAATTCCAACTGTTGCGGACGCTCCTCCAGCCCCAATAAAGAAATGTTTTTAGCAAAATCTTTGGATAACTTGCGTGGTACTAATGCTTGACTTTCCTTTCTCAGGAAAAGTCCATGGAGTTCCATCAAGTCTGGCGAAGACAAGAGAGATTGCTGCTGGTAAACCTCCTCAATCACCAGATAACTTTCATAGAGAAGGTTGTCTGCAAGGTCTAACAAGCTTTCTAAAAGCCCTTTTGGTAACTCAAAAAGTTTTTGACGCATGTAAAGCAAGAGTTCAGCTGTTGCCTGAGCATCAGACAGGGCAGCGTGGGCTTGTTCTAGTTCAATTCCCAACTCTTGACAAAGGATACCTAGATTGTATTTTTCAAACTGAGGATATAAAACTTGGGCTAACTCAACAGTATCCACCCGCGGTGTGCGCAATTCATATCCTTCAAAAAAGAGGAATTCTGCAAGAAGGTTAGCATCAAACTGTACATTGTGCGCAACAAAAATACCGTCCTTAACCAATTCAAAAATTTTTCCAGCCACCTGAGAAAATTCTGGTGCCGCAGCCAAGCGTTGATCGGTTAGACCTGTTAATTCTTTGATATGAGAATCCAAGGGTTCGTGAGGATTGACATCAGTCGCATACTGATCGACGATCTCGCCATTCTCAATCACCACAATGCCTACTTGAATAATTTTTGCCTTGCTTCCGGTGCTGGTCGCCTCTAAATCAACGACCACATACCGATCATTTCTCGCATTCATCATTAAAAATTATATCAAAAAAAGCATGATTTGACATCCCTCAACTTTGATAACAATCTCGCTTTAATTGCTAGTTTGACTAAAAATCAAGACCTTAAAAGTGAGAATTTCACGCAAGTTCTGCAGTTGGTCGCTGGTTCTGAGGTATTTGAAAACCTTATCAACAAAGCTACATCAACATAAAAAGACAACCAAGGTATTAGCTGCCTTTTTGAGATATTTTTTTCATTGTTTTGGGGAGGAGCTTGCTAATTTCTGTTGGCAAGACAAGGTAGTTTTCTTGAGCTAGTTCTTGAGCAATGGCTGAGTGCAGATGGGTCGCTACTACTACGCGTTCATAGAGATTGACATGTGGAAACTGACCTGCAAAACCTGCAATCATCCCAGCCAAAGTATCTCCCATCCCACCGGTTGCTTGATAGGGACCTCCAACCTCCAGTTGATAGTATTCAGGTTTGCCAGCTTTCCAGATACGAGTCGCTGGACCCTTCTCAACTAGAATTGTTCCTTGAGGAAAAGAAGAAAGAGCCCTAGCAGTCGTCTCTGTATTTTTATGTTCAAGAACTATACCAGACAGTCTTTCCCATTCCTTTTGGTGGGGAGTAAGAATGAGCTGACTAGATGGAAATGGCAAATGACCTTTTGCTAAGATGCCCAAAGCACCGCCGTCTACAATCAAAATCTGGTCTTTTCTGAGACTGTCAAAAACTCGTTTTACGAGTTCTTCTCCAAATGCATCCTCTCGCAAACCCGGACCTAACAAGACAACTTCTGCCTTTTCCAACTGTTCTTTTAGTAATGCTTTATCCTTTAGAGAAAAAGCCATTGCTTCAGGTAAATGGCTGTGCAGGGCTGAGATATTCTCCTTATCCGTGCCAACAGTCACCAACCCTGCCCCACTTCTGACAGCTGCAATGGCTGACATGATGATAGCTCCCCCATAAGGATAAGTCCCTCCCAGTAAGAGCAGACGTCCGTAATCTCCCTTATGGCTATGACGAGAACGTTCAATAATGACTTTTTCTAATAAAGTTTGATCAATCACTTTCATCGTTTTTTCCTCAACTATCCTTTATCTGATTGTTTTAAAACAACTTGATAGACTTTCTT
>NZ_AJQY01000039.1:0-10160 GCF_000296875.1 Streptococcus sp. GMD1S
TTGCCGTTCACATCTTTCTTGATTTCTGGCTCGTCTGGTGTTGGTGGCGTTACTGGGACTTCATTAGAGTCCTTGTGGTATTTTGGATTATGATCAATATCATAAGAAGCCTTATTCGGAATCTCTGTCTTACCATCTTTATTCACATAAGCTGATAAGTTGGCATTATCTCTAATCTTAGCCTTGAAATTCACTTCAATTGACTTACCGGCATCTGCTTTTACAGAAGCTTCTGTAAAGGCAACTTTGATGACTTGACCAGAAAGTGTCACTGTCGCCTTCGATCCTGCATCCTCACCATCAAGTTTAACAGTAGCTGAAGCATTCTCACCGACAAATTCTAGAACTTCTTTCAACTCGTCTGTCATCTCAAACACAGTTGCGCTGGCAGGCATTGTTGTTTTCAAAGTATAAGTAAATTCTTCATTACGTTTTACAAGATCATAACGTTCTGCTCTGTTTACTTCCTTCTTAAGCTCTGGAGTAGTGGTTGGTGGTGGTGTAACGGTAACTGGTTTTGATTCTTTCTTAGAATCAGGATTATCATTAATGATGTAGCTAGCAGTATTTGGTACTACCGGCTTGTCTTTTGATTCATTTGGATAAGCTGCTAAGAGTGCATCAAAGGTAATGCCTTCCTTCACCTTAGCCTTAAATGAAACTTGTACAGCTTTACCAGCATATTGTTTCACTTGCTCTTTACCAAATGTGACCGTCAAACGTTGACCTTCTGTTGTTACAGTGAGGTCTTGAACAGCTTGGCCATCAACAGTGACCGTTGCTTCTCCTTCAAATGCCAATTCTTTGACGATATCATCTGAAATAGTGAAGCTATCTGCCACATGTGGAACCGTTGAGTCAATCGTATAAGTAAAGATTTCTGATAACTTACCAAGATCTGCGTGTTCCTGACCATTCACCTTCTTAGTGATTGGCGGTGGAGTAACAGTGACTGGCTTGGTTTCTTTCTCACCTTGTTGGTCATTCTTGTTGGTGTAAGTAATCTTAGCTTTGTTCTCAATAGATGGAACAGTTGAGCCTTTCTTCACTTTGGCATGAATCACGAGCTCTACTTCTTGGTTACCGTAGTCACCCGCATTCGCAAAATCTTTCATCGTTGCAGTCACGGTTTGACCTTGAACTGTTACATCGAAGAATTTCGCTGCCGCTCCCTTGATTTCAGCTTGACCTGGAGTCAAGTTCTCATCCAAGGTATCCGTTACAACGAAGGACTTGTACGTTGTAATATCATTTGGCAATTTCGCTTTGATATTATAAGTAAAGTCGGTTTCTGCCCCGATTGTTGCCTCTGTCAGTGTTTCGTTGATTTTCTTATCAACACCTGGTTCTGATGGAGGGGTTACGGTGACAGGTTTCGTTTCTTTTTCTCCGCTATGATCGTTCTTATCTGTGAAGCTGAACTTCGCAGTATTTGGAATGTTGATACGAGTCACTCCATCATTGATCTTAGCCGGAATAATCAATTCCACTTCTTGACCAGCAAGAGCTGTAGCGTTCGCAAAGTCCTTCATCGTTGCAGTCACGGTTTGACCCTCAACTGTTACATCGAAGAAGGCTGCAGCTGCTCCTTTGATAACTGGTTTGCTTGAAGTTTCATTGATAACTGACAAATCTCCTTCAAGTGTATCTGTAATCACAAATTTCTTGTAATCTGTAATATCTGTTGGAAGTTTTGTCTTAATGTTGTAGTTATACGCTTGACCTGTCGCGATATCTAAGTGATCAAGAGTTTCATTGATCTTCTTCGTTACAGGAGGTGGCGTTACGGTGACAGGTTTCGATTCAACTTCTTTCTCTACATTATTCTCATTTGTAAAGGAAATAGAAGCCTTGTTTTCAATGATTGTGCCTGTCACACCATTTTTAACTTTTGCAGGAATGACTAGTTCAACAGTTGAGTATTTTGCAAGTTCACCAAACTGACCATCCTTCACCGTTGCCGTAATCTCTTGGCCATTGGTGTGGATATCAAAGAGGGCCGCTGCAGAACCTTTAATACTTACGTCTCCTGCAAGTTCCAAATTAGCATCCAGTGTATCACGAATCACAAATTTCTTGTAATTAGCAACATCACTTGGTACTGCTGTTGTAATGTTGTAGTTGTATGGTTGCCCATCAAACGTTTGGAAGCTATCCAAGTTCTCATTAATCTTCTTATCAATAGAAGGTTCTTGTGGTTTTGGTGGTGTAACCGTTACTTTATTCGATGTTTTCTTGATATCATTCAAGGCAACATCTGCCGTGTTAGGT
Organism: Streptococcus sp. GMD1S; assembly: GCF_000296875.1. GTDB lineage: Bacteria > Bacillota > Bacilli > Lactobacillales > Streptococcaceae > Streptococcus. Next base: position 2,272 of record NZ_AJQY01000039.1, read on the forward strand.
ACTTTAATTTGACCATCTTCCTTATATTTAGAAAGGTCAGCACCCGGACGAATCTTAGCCTTGAAGGTCAATTCTAGGTATTGAACATCTTTAGTCTTACGACGCGTTACCTTACGTGAGATCTTTTCGAGTTGAGTTTTATCAAGAGTCAGTGAAACAGTTTGACCTTCAACTTTTGCAGCAGTTTTCAAGTCAGTATTATCTTTTTCACCAAGTTTTACATTCAAGCTATCTGCCTGAACTTCCAACTCTGAAACAACTGTATCCGTAAGGCTAAATGTATCTGCAATGCCTGGCCATGGAACAGTCACTTTGTACTCAAAGAGTTCCTCTTCTGCCTTCAAATCTTCATGTTCTTTGTCATTAACCTTCTTCGTAATTTCTGTTACAACTGGAGGTTTCACGTAAACTGGATTTGAACGGCGAATGGTACTTGGTTTGTCAGCTGTTTTAGCATGTTTACTTGGATCAGGATTATTATCCTCACCATTCCACATGATATTACCCTGGTTCAGCAAACCGAAGCCATCATTATCCTGAAGAAGGGCCATGAATTCTTTGCTCGCTTGATTATTGCGATATTGCTCCTTCAAGCGAACGGTAATGGTCATTTTAGCTTTTTGAAGCACTAAGTATTCATAACCATTCACACTTGGTACATCAGCAACAACAACTTCACGTTCGTTTCCGAGATCGTCATTTTGTTTCACTACACGAGTCAAGATTTGACCTTGTGGTCCAGAAGCATGATGACCTACAACTTCTAAACGATAGTCAAGAGGGTCTGTCAACATAACGTTTTGCTTAAACTCATAAGGAACGTTGTTGAAGTTGTAATCTACTGTATAAGTAAATGTTTCGTCTTTGGCAGACAAGTTAGCCGCATAGGCTGGTTTTTTAGTCAATTGAAGTGGATCTTCAATAGTACCAGTATCATTGCTTTGATCTTGGTCTGCAATTTTCTTGGTGGCACTTGGGTAACAGTATTCAAGTTTTTGAACTTCTACAGTTTCTTTCGAACCACCGATTGTTTCAGTCGCAAAATCACCAACTTTAAATTTACCAGTCAGCTCAGGAACTGGAACTGTCTCCTTAACTGGTTTGTAGTCTGCAGGAGGGTCTTGCTCATCATCCTCATCAACTTGTTCAGCATGTGCTTCCTTACTCAAATCATAGTCAAACTTGTTGTTTCCTGGATTAAAGACACTCTCTGGAACAGAGATTGTAACCTTGTCTCCTTCTTGAACAATCTTACCACGAATTTCTTTCTTCGAATCGGTAACCTTTGATACAATCTTCTTACCATTAATTCGAACTGCATCTACCTTATATCCTGGAGTAACTTCAAACTCACCTTTGATATCTTCTTTAACCAGAGCAGCACCAACAGATTCTAGAACTCGACTTGAGAATTTATTGATATCGCTTTGTTCATTAACATAGAAGGAAACATCTTTTCCATTGATATTTTTAGCTGGAGAAGCCATCCCCTCTAATGCTTCATGGAAAATCTCTTGGACACTTCGGTTATCCCCTATATCAAAATATTTTGAATAACCTTCTTTATATGTGTCATAGTACTGAGCTTTGGAATTCGCAAAGATTGTTACGTCTTCCCAGAAACCAACTACTACTGTTCCTTCAGAACCAACAACATTTTTAAGTCTTGTAGATGCTTCCTTAACCTCTTTCACACGCCCTAAAACGTTTTGAGACGCCTCTGTTAGTTCATTAAAATTCCATGCACGTGTAAGAATATTGTTCCGATAGTCACTGTACTCTAGACGAACCTTACCATCAGGGTCACGTTTCCCATTGGCAACACCATCCGTAATCAAAAGAAAGATAGTTTTACGACCATTAGCCATATTCCCTTTTCTTTCATTATATTGAGCAATGACATCGTCAATAGCTGGAACAGTTGGTGTTCCTCCCGCTACTTTAATATTATTAATGAATTGATGGATATCATTTTGGTCAGAAGACAAGTTACTTGCCTTGTATTTGTAATCATAGTCAGGTCCCCAACTACCATAAACATCTTTACGGCCTGTAAAATCGTTATTGTAGTAGTAGTTGTATCCATCTGCACCTTGGAAGGTCGCCATCATAACCCGGTCTGATGTATCTGGATTATCAGTCTTAACCAAACGTGGGTTATTTTCATCATACTCTTCTTCCTTCACAAATGTCGTCAGAGTTTTTAAAGCATTCTGGACATTTGGAATGGTGTTCTTAAATGATCCACTCGCATCCTGCAAGATTACCAAATCCACTGGTTTTCTAGGCAGGCGCCAGCTAATTTTTTCCGTTTTTTCAATTTTACGGGAACATCCATTTTGTGTTATCTTTGTATTTCCACCTACTTCAATAGTACTACCGCCTTCATTTGCTGCAGCGCTACCAAGTATCTGTCCCATTAAGGCTAATGGAACAGATAAGAATAAAATGATAAACAATATGGAGACCTTTTTAATGAAATCTCTCATTGCTATTTCTGAAATCCTATTGTGATTTCTTCTTCCCCCTTTTCTATAGTAGATATATGTTAGTTGAGTAGTGTTTGCAACTCTTTAGAAAAGCTTTCCGCATCGGAATGGTTAACCAATACATTTTTTACTTCTTGCTTTTTGGTTACAAAATACATACTTGGTATGGTCTGAACCTGTAATAGATCTGCAGCTGATTGATCTTCGTCATAGTAATAAGGGAAAGTGTATCCTTTTTCCTTAATGTATCGATCAGCACTCTCTTTTGTTTCTTTACCAGGTTCGTTCATATTTAGTAAAACAAAATTGATCTGTTCACCATACTTTTCATACATCTGCTGAACAATGGGTAGTTGTTTCTGACAATGAGGACACCAACTAGCCCATTCGACAATTAACATAGGTTTATCATACAGCTCTGAACTAGCAACCAATTTACCGTCTTGAGAAGTCATTTTAAATTCTGGAAGTTGTTGACCTTTTAGACTCAAGGCAGTATTGTTCTCAGCACTTGAAGTTGATTGCGAAACTGATGAAGTCCCTACTTCTCCGTCCTTAGCGGGTCTAGTATAATAAATCAAACCCACCGACAATCCGATGATGACTCCCACTGCTAAAAACGGAAGCCACCACTTATCTTTTTGCATAGAATCTCCTTTCCTTTTTGATGAAATATGGCGAGTAGAACTTGAGTAAATAATATATTAAATAATTTATAAACTCTCCAAAACTCATCCATTCCAAAAAACATTTTATCATTTACTAATTCGTATTTCAAGAAATATGTTGTCAAATTGTAAACTTTTTTCTTCCCCCCGCTAAACCCGCCACACTACTGCATTAAATAGGTATAATGAAAATGATTGGACGTTATTTTCTAATTATTTTCAGAATATTATTTCTTTTTAATGCATAATTCACTCTTTCTTGTTTTCTGTTTTTCTATATAATAACTATACTAAAAACAGCAACGAAATACATTTAAAAATTTGCAATAATAAAAAAGATTGCCCAATCAGACAATCTTTTTTATGTTCTTAATACAAATCAAGATAATTATCAACTTCCCATTGTGACACAAAGGTTGCATAGCTAGCCCACTCGATACGTTTAGCTTCAAGGAAGCTCGTGTAGATGTGTTCACCTAGGGCTGCCTTGACCACTTCATCCTCAGTCAAGGCTTTCAAGGCGTTGTGAAGCGTTGATGGAAGGTCAGTAATTCCAGCTTCCTTACGCTCTTCCGCTGTCATGATATAGATATTTTCTTCGATAGGAGCTGGTGCTTCGATTTTGTTTTCAATACCATGCAAACCAACTTCCAATAGAACTGCCATAGCGATGTATGGGTTTGCCATCGGGTCCACTGAACGCAACTCAAGACGAGTTCCCATACCACGTGAAGCTGGTACGCGCACAAGTGGCGAACGGTTACGACCAGCCCAAGCAATGTAAACAGGCGCTTCATAACCTGGAACCAAACGTTTGTATGAGTTAACTGTTGGGTTCATGATAGCAGTATAGTTGTAAGCATGCTTGATCAAACCGCCAAGGAAATGGTAGGCCGTTTCAGACAACTGCATTCCTTTTGGATCATTTGGATCAAAGAAGGCATTGTTTCCTTCCGCATCAAACAAGGACATATTACAGTGCATACCTGATCCAGCGATACCAAATTTTGGTTTTGCCATAAAGGTTGCGTACAAACCATGTTTGCGAGCAATAGTTTTAACAACGAGTTTAAAGATTTGAATCTTGTCACAGGCACGGAGGACTTCATCATACTTGAAGTCAATTTCATGTTGACCAACCGCAACCTCGTGGTGACTTGCTTCTACTTCAAATCCCATTTTGGTCAAGACATTCACGATTTCACGACGCGTATTGTCTGCAAGGTCAGTAGGGGCCAAATCAAAGTAGCCACCCTTGTCATTTACCTCAAGAGTCGGATCCCCATTTTCATCCAACTTAAATAGGAAGAATTCTGGTTCTGGACCAAGGTTGAAAGATTTGAATCCTACTTCTTCCATATGACGAAGTGCACGCTTCAGATTACCACGAGGGTCACCTGCAAATGGTTCGCCTTCTGTTGTATAGACATCACAGATCAAACCTGCAACACTTCCATTTTCATCTCCCCAAGGGAAGACTGTCCATGTATCCAAGTCTGGGTACAAGTACATATCTGACTCATTGATACGTACAAAACCTTCAATAGAAGAGCCATCAAACATGGCTTTGTTTGACAAGACCTTATCTAACTGTTCATCTGTAGCAGGAATTTCGACGTTTTTCATGGTTCCCAGAATATCTGAAAACATGAGACGGATAAAGGTAACATTTTTTTCCTTGACTTCACGACGAATATCTGCAGCTGTGATTGGCATGGGTTTTCTCCTTAATATATATGACTACTTGCGATTGCCTAACCGCGACCAAAGGGTGACCGTACTGAAGCAAAGCGCCCCTGCTGGAGGAGTTCATTGTGGAGTGCACGACGCACTTCCGTCTGACTCACAGCTTTCTTGGACTTCGCCTCGCGTTCAGCATATTTTTTCTTAATCGCAGCAATATTATGACCTTCAGAGATATAATCTTTGATTTCAAGCAGACGATCCATATCATTCAACGAATACATGCGACGGTTCCCTTCGTTTCGATCAGGTTTGATCAACTCTTGATCTTCATAATAACGAATCTGACGCGCCGAGAGATCGGTCAATTTCATAACACTGCCGATAGGAAAAACAGCCATATTTCGGCGAAATTCTCTTTCCTTCATTTACAATTTCCTTCTTCCTGTCTATTATAGTCTAAAAAAAGACATACGTCAACGAATAATGTCATAAAATGTAACATTATTTTCTTTTTTTCTCCCAAAAGAGTTTCAGTTGCTCAATATCATAATTTACAAGGATTGCGACAAAAACTCCCATAAATGTTTCAAATACGCGCGCAAACACGTACAAAAATGTTTCTCCGCTTGGTATTGATAGGGTAATGATCAACATGGCTGCTACACCACCAATAACTCCTGCCTTGTTATTCATGGCAACGTTTGTCATAATGGTTAACATGGTGCAAATCGGAACAACTAGTAAGGTTACCCAAAAGGCTCCATGAAATAAAGTGTTTAAGAGGAAAAAGACAAGGGCGTAAAAACCGCCAATGCTATTTCCTAAGATACGCGAAGTTCCAAAATGGACGCTCTTATCAAAGCTCTCTCGTAGACTGAAGACCGCTGTCAATGCTCCGATTTGAAGCCCCTTCCAGCCAAAAAAACCAAAAATCAAGAGAACTATAAATACAGCAATCCCCGTTTTGAAAGTTCGCATACCAAGCTTGAACTGTGACTTATCAAATTTATATTTTTTAAAATAACTCATAATCTCAACTTTCTACTACCATTTTAACATAAATTAGTTGATTTTATGAGTGAAAATCAATAGGAAGCGTTTTTAATTTAGGGCTATAAAAAAGAGGAAACAGAGTTCCTCTTTTCTATTTAAATTCAGAGCTTAGTTACTTTCGTCTTCTTTACGTTTCAACTGACCAAGTCCTAAAACTCCTACTAAAGCTGCTAGACCAAGATATGGCATGTAGCTTGAATCATTTGTACCTGTTTGAGGTAGAGTAGGGTTACCTTTTGGATTTGGAGTAGGAGTTGTTGGCTCCCCTGGTTTCTTAGGTTCTGGCGTTGTCGTGCGAACTGTGTTTGAAGCGTAAGCAACTTTATTCACAGTATTTACATAGGTATTTTCAAAGGTTCCGACAGCAATTCGTTTCATTTGAATATAAGTCTCAGCTTGGAATGGAGAATCCAACTGAATCTCTTGAAGGAATTCTTCCTTGAAGCGAATGGTAATCATTCCCTTATCTTTATCATGTTCAACCTGTGTTTCAGCTGTTAAGTCTGTCCCTGCCTTGATAACACGACCGTCTTTCAATCGGATATCAACCTTGGCAAGAACTTTATAATTTCCAGTGTATTGATCACCTTTTTGGTCATAATCATCTACAAAACTATAGTCATTTAAGTCCTCAGAATGATTTTGTGGAATCAAACCACCAATTAAACGATAATTGAAGTACTGGTTCAACGGAATTGTTTGGCCATCGATATTGTCACTGCTTGGATCCATACTGATTGTCACATCTTTTTTAGGTGTGATTTTCGGTACATTATTGACAACTACTTCTGTAGCATAGCCATTTCCAAAATCAATTTGGTAGGCTTTGTTTTCATACTTACCACCCGTTTGACCAAATTCAGGTTTAACTGTCATCGGATCTGTGATTAGCAATGATTTTCCTGCTGCTACATAGTTCTTGTAGAATTCGGCTGGATTATCAGCTGAGAAGAGTTGGAAAGCACCTTTAACAGTGATGTTTGCTTTCTTCAACAGATCTTGAACCTTCTTAGGCGCAGCTTCTAAACTATCAAATTGTTGAACACTGACACCTGGTACAAGATTGCCCTCTAGATCACGGATCTTAACCAATTCTGGTTGAAGGGTTAAGGCTTCTTCTGGATAATCATCCACATAGTAGAAACCATTTTGAATCGCTTCTTTAGAAGATTTATCTCCCTTGTATTGGTCCAAATCCCATGTGAGTTCATAGTAGTTCGTTGAACCAGCTAGAACTTCTTTGCCATCAATATTCACACCTTGCTTGTTCTTGTTAACTTTCAAAGGCTTGATGTAGTTGTTATTTGGATTGTCAGGATCATTTGGTTTACCTGGAGTCGTTACACGAACAATGTTTGACTTGACACCGTAGGCATCGTTGACTGTCAATGTAAAGTTGTTTGTATAAGTCGCCCCATCATTCAAGACACGACCAACAACAGTTGGATATAGAGTCTCAAAGGACTTTGTCAAATCTGCATTGAAAGCTGCCAAGGTCTCCTCAGTAGCCTTAAAGGTTACAGTGTGACTAGCTTTGTCATAGCTTGTTTCAAAACCTTTGCTTGCAGCCTTGGTTGCTTCCAAATCAAACTGATAGCCAGTTGGAAGTGGATCTACCAATACAAACGAAGTTGTTTTTGGACGCCCTGCAGTTAAAGCTTCCGTTTTCAACTCAAACTTCACTACAGACTGCTTAGCAACTAGAGTACGGTCGATATCTACTCCATCCTCATTTTTAATTTCTTTATTAATCTGAGGTTGTGCAAATAGACGATTGTAATGGAAGTGAACTGTTGGCACCGCTGGTGGTGTTGGCAAGTGCTTAGGAGTTGGTGCTAGCGGCGGAGTTGGCAATGGATCATAATTTGGCTCTTCTGGTTTTGATGGCTCTGGTTGATCTGGAGTTTTTACCGGTGGAGTTGGCTCATTTTCATAGCTTGGTGCTACTGGAGCTGGTTCCAATGGTTTCTCTGTCTCATATGTTGGCTCTTCT
>NZ_AJQY01000040.1:0-9978 GCF_000296875.1 Streptococcus sp. GMD1S
AAAGAGATGAAGAAAACAACCTCTAAACTCTTTGTAGTGCCCTATATGCTTTGGATCGCCCTCTTTGTTCTCGCACCCTTGGTCTTGATTTTTGGACAATCCTTTTTCAACATTGAAGGCCAGTTTAGTTTAGAAAACTACAAATCCTACTTTGCATCACAAAACTTGACCTATCTCAAAATGAGCTTCAACTCTGTGCTTTATGCGGGGATTGTGACCATGGTGACACTTTTCATCAGCTATCCAACAGCCCTCTTTTTGACCCGTCTTAAGCACCGTCAACTCTGGCTCATGCTGATTATCTTGCCAACCTGGATCAATCTGCTCCTTAAGGCCTATGCCTTTATCGGGATTTTTGGTCAAAATGGCTCTATTAATCAATTTTTGGAATTCATCGGAATCGGTTCTCAACAGTTGCTCTTTACCGATTTCTCCTTCATCTTCGTCGCAAGCTACATCGAGCTTCCCTTTATGATTTTGCCGATTTTCAATGTCTTGGAGCCGTCCTCTAGAAGATTTGAAATTGATTACCTGCCATATTGGTAACGGGGCTTCTATCACAGCTGTTAAGGGAGGGAAGTCTGTGGATACTTCTATGGGATTCACACCACTTGGAGGTGTGATGATGGGAACTCGTACAGGAGATATTGACCCTGCTATCATCCCTTATCTCATGCAATATACAGAGGATTTTAATACCCCAGAAGATATTAGTCGCGTTCTCAATCGTGAATCAGGGCTCATGGGAGTTTCTGGTCAGTCAAGCGATATGCGTGATGTGATTGCTGCTATGGAAGCAGGAGACCATGATGCGACTTTGGCTTATGAAATCTATGTTGATCGTATCCAAAAACATATCGGTCAATACCTTGCAGTCCTAAATGGAGCAGATGCGATTATCTTCACAGCAGGTATCGGTGAAAATGCAGCTTTGGTTCGTGAGGATGTCATTTCAGGTATCTCTTGGTTTGGTTGTGATGTGGATCCAGAAAAGAACGTCTTTGGCGTAACGGGAGACATCTCAACTGACGCAGCGAAAATCCGTGTCTTGGTTATTCCAACAGATGAAGAATTGGTGATTGCACGCGATGTTGAGCGCTTGAAAAAATAAGTAAATACACGTAAAATTTGATTGTAAAAAGAAGTTGGGAAAGAGATTTTCCAGCTTTTTTTATGTAGAAAATGTCTAAAACCTTGCTGTTATTGGCTTTTTCAAAAAATATGGTATAATAGTAGTAATTTAATAGATGGAGTTGAGTTTTGAAGAAAAGCTTTCGTGTAAAAAGAGAGAAAGATTTTAAGGCGATTTTCAAGGACGGAACAAGTTTTGCCAATCGAAAATTTGTTGTCTACCAATTGGAAAACCAGCAAAACCATTTTCGAGTAGGACTGTCCGTCAGCAAAAAGCTGGGGAATGCAGTTACCAGAAATCAAATCAAGAGACGAATCCGGCACATTCTACAAAGTGTAAAAGGGAGTTTAGTAGAGCATGTTGATTTTGTCGTGATTGCCCGAAAAGGGGTGGAAACCTTGGAATATGCAGAGATGGAGAAAAACCTACTCCACGTATTAAAGTTATCAAAGATTTACCAGGAAGGAAATGGGAGTGAAAAAGAAACTACAGTTGACTAGTTTGTTGGGCTTGTCCTTGTTTATCATGACAGCCTGTGCAACAAATGGTACAGCTAGCGATATAACAGCAGATTCGACAGACTTTTGGAGCAAATTCGTTTATTTTTTTGCTGAAATTATCCGCTTTTTGTCCTTTGACATTAGTATCGGAGTGGGGATTATCCTCTTCACGATTTTGATCCGGACGATTCTATTACCGGTCTTTCAGACACAGATGGTTGCCTCTAGAAAAATGCAAGAGGCTCAACCACGCATCAAGGCTTTGCGAGAGCAATACCCAGGTCGTGATATGGAAAGTAGAACCAAGCTAGACCAGGAGATGCGTAAGGTTTATAAAGAGTTAGGGATCAAACATTCATCCTCTCTCTGGCCGATTTTAATACAAATGCCTGTTCTCTTGGCACTTTTTCAAGCCTTGAGTCGAGTAGACTTTTTGAAAACAGGTCACTTTTTATGGATTAATTTGGGAGGAGTAGATACAAGTTTTGTCCTTCCGATTTTGGCGGCAGTCTTTACCTTCTTGAGTAGCTGGTTATCGAATAAAGCTTTGTCCGAAAAAAGTGGAGCTACGACAGGGATGATGTATGGTATGCCTGTATTGATCTTTGTTTTTGCCATCTCCGCCCCAAGTGGTGTAGCCTTGTACTGGGCCGTATCCAATGCTTACCAAGTTCTGCAAACCTATTTCTTGAACAATCCTTTCAAGATTATTGCCGAAAGAGAAGCAGTGGCGCAAGCAGAAAAAGATTTAGAAGGCAAGAAGAGAAGAGCTTTGAAAAAAGCACAGAAAAAGAAAAAATAAGGAGGAATCTGATAATGGTATTATTTACAGGTTCAACGGTTGAAGAAGCAATCCAAAAAGGATTGAAAGAATTAGACATTCCAAGAATGAAGGCCCACATCAAGGTCGTTTCGAAAGAGAAAAAAGGATTTTTAGGCTTGTTTGGTAAGAAGCCAGCTCAAGTTGATATCGAAGCCATTAGTGAAACGACAGTAATCAAAGCCAACCAGCAGGCCATTAAAGGGGTTCCAAAAGAAGTTAATGAAAAAAATGAACCAGTGAAAACCGTCAGCGAAGCGACAGTTGATTTGGGATATGTGGTTGAAGCCATCAAGAAGATTGAAGAAGAAGGTCAAGGTGTCTCTGAAGAGGTCAAGGCTGAAATCCTGAAAAATGAAAAGCACGCCAGCACGATTTTGGAAGAAACAGGCCATATTTCAATTTTAAATGAATTGGAACCAGAGGATACTACCGAGGAAGTGAAATCTGCTCCAGAAAAAGAAACTGAAACGCAGGAAGCAACAAGTCAATCTTTGGAAGATTTAGGCTTGAAAGTAGAACCAAGTTATGACATCGAACAAGTGGCAACTGAAGTAGCTAGCTACGTTCAAACCATTGTAGATGATATGGATGTTGAAGGGACGATTTCAAGCGACTACAATCGCCGCACCATCAATCTTCAAATTGACACCAATGAACCAGGCCGTATTATCGGTTATCATGGTAAAGTTTTGAAGGCCTTGCAACTATTGGCTCAAAATTATCTTTATAACCGCTATTCAAGAACCTTCTACATCACGATCAATGTCAATGATTATGTTGAACACCGTGCAGAAGTCTTGCAAACCTACGCTCAAAAATTGGCGACTCGCGTTTTAGAGGAAGGGCGTAGTCAACAAACTGATCCAATGTCAAATAGCGAACGCAAGATAATCCATCGCATTATTTCACGCATGGATGGCGTGACGAGTTACTCTGAAGGTGACGAGCCAAATCGCTATGTTGTCGTAGATGCAGAATAAGCAAAGCAAAATCAGGTTCATCCTGATTTTTTGCTAGGAAAGGAAAGATTCAGATATGCTGAAAACAGTTAGAGAATACCTATCATTTGCAGGAGTCCAGTACCGTAATCCTGATAAAGCTGGCGATGAAAGAGAAAAGATGTTGACCTTGCGGCAAAAAGGTCAAGAGGCTCGGAAGTCTTTTACAGAATTGGCCAAAACCTTTCAAGCTAGTCATCCAGAATGGCAACTGCAACAGACTAGTCAGTGGATGAACCAAGCGCAACGCTTGCGACCGCATTTCTGGGCCTATCTACAGAGAGACGGACAAGTGACAGAACCTATGATGGCTCTTCGTTTGTATGGAACACCTACTAATTATGGGATTTCTTTTGAGGTCAGCTTCATTGAGCGCAAGAAAGATGAACAGACTTTAGACAAGCAAGCCAAGGTTTTAGAACTTCCAGCGGTAGAAGGAATTTATTATCTAGTCTACTCAAATGGGGAAAGTCATAAGGTGGAGGCTACTGAGGAGAATCGTCGTACTTTACGCGAGAAGGTGAGAAGTCAGGAAGTCCGTAAAGTTTTGGTTAAGGCAGATGTTTCCTTCATTGAAAATCAGTCAGTAGAAGCGATATTGGAGAAGCTAGAAGAGGCTTATGCGCGCTTGCTTCCGTACTATGAAGTGACGAGGGAATAGAAAATCAAATGTGTTAGATGAACGCAAATTGTTTTATTGCTATTCTATGCATTTTTTCATATAATAGTAAAATAGGATGTGTGATTTATTAATCACCTCAAAGAGAAAGGAAATTCTATGTCAAATCTATCTGTTAATGCAATTCGTTTTCTAGGTATTGACGCCATCAACAAAGCAAACTCAGGTCACCCAGGGGTGGTTATGGGGGCTGCTCCTATGGCCTATAGCCTCTTTACAAAGCAACTTCGTATCAATCCAGCTCAACCAAACTGGATCAACCGCGATCGCTTTATTCTTTCAGCAGGACACGGCTCTATGCTCCTCTACGCCCTTCTTCATCTCTCTGGATTTGAAGATGTGAGCATGGAAGAAGTCAAGAACTTCCGCCAATGGGGTTCAAAAACACCAGGTCACCCAGAATTTGGTCATACAGCAGGGGTTGACGCTACAACTGGTCCTCTAGGTCAAGGGATTTCTACTGCTACTGGTTTTGCCCAAGCAGAACGTTTCCTTGCAGCGAAGTATAACCGCGAAGGCTTCAATATCTTTGACCACTATACTTATGTGATCTGTGGAGATGGAGACTTGATGGAAGGTGTCTCAAGTGAGGCGGCTTCATATGCAGGCTTGCAAAAACTTGACAAGTTGGTGGTTCTTTATGATTCAAATGACATTAACTTGGATGGTGAGACAAAGGATTCCTTTACTGAAAGTGTTCGTGATCGCTACAATGCCTACGGCTGGCATACAGCCTTGGTTGAAGATGGAACAGACTTGGAAGCTATCCATGCTGCTATCGAAACAGCTAAAGCTTCAGGCAAGCCATCTTTGATTGAAGTGAAGACTGTTATTGGATACGGTTCTCCAAACAAACAAGGAACTAATGCGGTACACGGTGCTCCTCTTGGAGCAGATGAAACTGCGGCTACTCGCCAAGCTCTTGGTTGGGACTATGAACCATTTGAAATCCCAGCTGAAGTTTACGCTGATTTCAAAGAAAATGTTGCAGATCGTGGCGCATCAGCTTATCAAGCTTGGACTAAATTAGTTGCTGATTATAAAGAAGCTCATCCAGAACTGGCTGCAGAAGTAGAAGCCATCATCGACGGCCGTGATCCAGTTAAAGTGACTCCAGCAGACTTCCCAGCCTTAGAAAATGGATTTTCTCAAGCAACTCGCAACTCAAGTCAAGATGCTTTGAACGTTGTAGCTACTAAATTGCCAACCTTCCTAGGTGGTTCAGCTGACCTTGCTCACTCAAACATGACTTATATTAAGACTGATGGACTTCAAGACGATGCTAATCGCTTGAACCGCAACATTCAGTTTGGTGTTCGTGAATTTGCAATGGGAACGATCTTGAACGGGATGGCCCTTCACGGTGGACTTCGTGTATACGGTGGTACTTTCTTCGTCTTTTCTGACTATGTGAAAGCAGCTGTCCGCTTGTCAGCCTTGCAAGGACTTCCTGTGACTTATGTCTTTACCCACGATTCGATTGCAGTTGGTGAAGATGGTCCAACTCACGAACCAGTTGAACACTTAGCAGGTCTCCGTGCTATGCCAAATCTGAATGTTTTCCGCCCAGCAGATGCGCGTGAAACTCAAGCGGCTTGGTACCTTGCCGTGACAAGCGAAAAAACACCAACTGCCCTTGTCTTGACACGTCAAAACTTGACTGTCGAAGAAGGAACAGACTTTGACAAAGTTGCGAAAGGTGCCTATGTTGTCTATGAAAATGCAGCAGACTTTGATACAATCTTGATTGCAACAGGTTCAGAGGTGAATTTGGCGGTCGCAGCTGCCAAAGAATTGGCTAGCCAAGGTGCAAAAGTCCGTGTAGTCAGCATGCCATCAACAGATGTCTTTGACGCACAAGATGCAGCTTACAAGGAAGAAATCCTTCCAAATGCAGTTCGCCGTCGTGTTGCAGTTGAAATGGGTGCAACTCAAAACTGGTACAAGTATGTTGGTCTTGATGGTGCAGTTCTCGGTATTGATACCTTTGGAGCATCTGCCCCAGCACCAAAAGTATTGGCAGAGTACGGATTTACAGTTGAAAATCTAGTCAAAGTCGTTCAAAACTTGAAATAATCACAAAAATCAGAGTGAAAACTCTGATTTTTTATAACCATAAAAACAAGGCACAATCTTGTAAAAGTAGCTGAAATTTGATATAGTAGTCCTATGTAAAATACAAAGGAGAAAATACTATGGAAAATATTAGTCCAAATTTAACATTTTTGATCATGCTTGTAGGTATGTTTGCCTTGATGTTCTTTATGCAACGTTCTCAAAAGAAACAAGCACAAAAGCGTATGGAAAGCTTGAACAAGCTTCAAAAAGGCTATGAAGTCATTACAATTGGTGGGCTTTACGGAACAGTGGATGAAGTAGATACTGAGAAAGGTACAATCGTACTGGATGTAGATGGGGTTTATTTGACCTTTGAATTGGCTGCGATCAAGACCGTTTTGCCACTCAAAGAAGCTGTGACACCAGAAGGAACAGTTGTTGACGAAGGCGGAGCAATCGAAGAATAAAACGGGACCTGTCACTCCCGTTTTTCTATGAGACAAGAGGAAAAGGGATGAAAAAAATAGTATTTGTTTGCTTAGGAAATATTTGCCGAAGTCCCATGGCAGAGTTTGTGATGAAGTCCATGACGAGCGCTTACCAAGTCGAGAGTCGGGCAACGTCATCTTGGGAACATGGCAATCCGATTCATAAGGGGACGCAGGGGATTTTTCAGCAGTATCAGATCCCGTATGACAAAGACAAAACATCGCTTCAGATTGGCAGAGAGGACTTTGAATCATTTGATTACATTATCGGTATGGATGCTTCAAACGTTTCAGATCTGCGTCACATGTGCCCTCAGGAACTACAGTACAAGATCTACTCTTTTGCGGCAGAAAGTGTTCCAGATCCATGGTACACAGGAGATTTTGAGGAAACCTATGCGCGCATCACAAGTGGATGCCAAAGCTGGTTAGACCGTTTAGAAAATGAGAGTGACAATGGAAAAGTTTAAAAAAATCTTTGAAAAATATCGAGTATATCTAACTCGCCCGCGTATAGAGATTGCAACCGTTCTTCTAATCGCTATCTGCGCCGTATCAGTTTTTCTACTAAACACTCCAAAAAAGGGTGTACTGACACTTGACAATGGTGCGCTTGTTTATGATGGAACCTTGGTAAGAGGGAAGATGAATGGTCAGGGGACTATGACCTTTGAAAACGGGGACCAATACACAGGAGAGTTCAATAATGGGGCTTTTAATGGTAAAGGGACTTTTCAATCAAAAGATGGCTGGAAATACGAAGGTGATTTTGTAAATGGTCAGGCTGAAGGTCAAGGGAAGTTGACTACAGAGCAAGAAGTTGTTTATGAGGGGACCTTTAAACAAGGCGTTTTTCAGCAAAAACAGTAGTCTCCAAGTTAGGAGACTATTTTCAAAGCCTGAAAAGAAAACGCTTTCTTGTCTTGAATTCGATAACTAACTATCAACTAGAAAAACTTTGTGAAATAAAAAAATTTTTTCCATAATTTCACAATCGTCCAGACAAAACTCTATTGTATAGCTATATTGAGAAAAAAATCACAATCTTAGAAAATTTCTTTGTGAAATGCTTATGAAACTGTTTACAAAGCATAAAAAAAGAGTTATAATAAATTTGTGAAATAATTAACAAAGGATAACATCCTTAAAGGCTATGGAGGATAATATGGCTGATAAAAAAACAGTAACCCCAGAGGAAAAACAACTTGCTGCTGAAAAGCATGTCGATGGTCTCGTGAAAAAAGCCTTGGTTGCGCTTGATGAAATGCGCAAGTTGAACCAAGAGCAAGTTGACTATATCGTGGCAAAAGCTTCGGTTGCCGCACTTGACGCGCACGGTATCCTTGCACAACACGCAGTTGAAGAAACTGGTCGTGGAGTATTTGAAGACAAGGCGACAAAAAACCTATTTGCCTGCGAACACGTAGTGAACAATATGCGTGGAGTTAAAACAGTTGGAGTTATTGAAGATGATCCAATTACAGGTTTGACAAAGATTGCGGAGCCTGTAGGGGTAATCTGTGGTGTCACTCCGACAACAAACCCAACTTCAACAGCGATTTTCAAATCACTCATTGCTTTGAAAACACGTAACCCAATCGTTTTTGCCTTCCACCCATCAGCTCAAGAATCATCAGCTCACGCAGCACAAATCGTTCGTGATGCAGCCATCGCAGCTGGCGCACCTGAAAACTGTGTTCAATGGATTACAAAGCCATCTATGGAAGCAACTGGAGCGCTAATGAACCACGAAGGTGTTGCAACTATTCTTGCAACTGGTGGGAACGCTATGGTTAAAGCTGCATACTCATGTGGAAAACCAGCTCTTGGGGTAGGTGCCGGAAACGTTCCTGCCTATGTAGAAAAATCTGCTGACCTTCGTCAAGCTGCTCATGACATCGTTATGTCTAAATCATTTGATAATGGGATGGTCTGTGCATCAGAACAAGCGGTTATCATTGATAAAGAAGTATATGACGAATTTGTAGAAGAATTCAAATCATATCACACTTACTTTGTAAACAAGAAAGAAAAAGCGCTTCTTGAAGAATTCTGTTTCGGCGTGAAAGCAAACAGCAAAAACTGTGCAGGTGCTAAACTAAACGCAAACATCGTTGGTAAACCAGCAGCATGGATTGCTGAACAAGCAGGATTCAGCGTTCCAGAAGGAACAAACATCTTGGCTGCAGAATGTGCAGAAGTAGGACCGAAAGAACCATTGACTCGTGAAAAATTGTCACCAGTTATCGCTGTCCTAAAAGCTGAAGATACAGAAGACGGTCTTAAAAAAGCTCGCCAAATGGTTGAGTTTAACGGACTTGGTCACTCAGCAGCTATTCATACAAAAGACGAAGCTCTTGCTAAACGCTTTGGTACAGAAATCAAAGCAATGCGTATTATCTGGAACTCTCCATCTACTTTCGGTGGTATCGGTGACGTATACAATGCCTTCATTCCATCATTGACACTTGGATGTGGTTCATATGGACACAACTCAGTTGGTGATAATGTGAGTGCGATCAACCTTCTAAACATCAAGAAAGTAGGGAAACGTAGAAATAATATGCAGTGGTTTAAAGTTCCTTCAAAAATTTACTTCGAACGCAATTCTATCCAATACCTTCAAACATGTGAAGATATTGAACGCGTTATGATTGTTACAGACAAATCGATCGAAAAACTTGGTTTTGTTCAACGCATTATTGACCAATTGAACAAACGTAGCAACCGTGTAACTGTCCAAGTCTTCTCAGACGTTGAACCAGATCCAGATATCACAACTGTAGAACGTGGTACTGAAGTGATGAGAGCATTTGAGCCAGACACAATTATCGCTCTTGGTGGTGGTTCTCCAATGGACGCGGCCAAAGTAATGTGGCTCTTCTACGAACAACCACAAATCGACTTCCGTGACTTGGTTCAAAAATTCATGGATATCCGTAAACGTGCCTTCCGCTTCCCATCACTTGGTAAAAAAGCGAAATACATTGGTATTCCAACAACTTCAGGTACAGGTTCAGAAGTAACACCATTTGCCGTTATCTCTGATAAGAAAAACAATCGTAAATACCCATTGGCTGACTACTCATTGACACCAACTATTGCCATTGTTGACCCTGCTTTGGTTGAGTCAGTTCCAGACTTCATCGCTGCTGATACAGGTATGGACGTCTTGACTCACGCGACTGAAGCTTACACTTCAAACTTTGCTAACGACTACACAGACGGTATCGCCCTTCAAACAATCAAACTTGTGTTTGAATGGTTGGAAAAATCTGTTAAGACAGCTGATCCAGAAGC
>NZ_AJQY01000041.1:0-9684 GCF_000296875.1 Streptococcus sp. GMD1S
TTGTACCACTTCCACCTGTTGCTGAATCCATGGGTGTTCCTCACCAATCGACTCAACTGATTGGATTTTTTTATAACCCTTCTTTCATGGCAAAGTAAGCACGCACTTTTGGTGCGACTTGCGTTCCAAAAAGTTCAATAGCTTTGAGAACTTGATCATGTGGCATAGAACCAAGTGGTAGGTGCAACATAAAGCGATCCAAGTCTAAATCCTCAATCATGCAAATCAATTTTTCTGCCACCTGGTCTGGATTTCCCACAAACATGGCTCCATTTGGACCAACTTGCTCCAAATATTGCTCATAGGTCAACTCCTGCCAGTGTGGACGGTCCTTGGAAATCGCATCCACTACTTGCTTGGTCGGATGGAAATAATCTTTTATCGCCTGCTCGCCATCTTCAGCAATCCAGCCCCAAGAATGAGCGCCCACTTTCAGGTCTTTATCCGCATGACCGGCTTCCCTACCAATCTCACGATAAGCTTGAATCAGCTTTTTAAAATAACGCGGATTGCCACCAATAATAGCATAGACAATTGGCAACCCCGCCTGAGCAATCTTCACTGTTGACTCTACATGACCACCTGTCGCCACCCACAATGGCAATTTGTCCTGAACTGGACGAGGATAAACTTCTTTTCCAGCAATGCTTTGGGTCAATTGCCCCTGCCAGTCTATCTTGGTCTTTTCATTGACTAACTGGAGCATGTCTAATTTCTCATCAAAGAGAGCTTCATAGTCTTTCAAGTCATAGCCAAACAGTGGGAAAGACTCGGTAAATGAACCACGCCCAGCCATAATCTCCGCACGTCCATTTGACAAAGCATCGATAGTAGCATATTGTTGGAACAAGCGAATCGGATCCATACTCGAGAGTATGCTGACTGCACTCGTCAAACGAATTTTCTTGGTATTGACTGCACCAGCTGCAAGAACAATCTCTGGCGCCGATACCGCAAGGTCCTCCCGATGATGCTCCCCAATCCCGTACACATCCAAACCAACCTTATCAGCCAGCTCTATCTCTGCCACCAGCTGACGAATGCGTTCATCATGACTGTAAAGTTGCCCAGTCGCTTCCAGAGCTGTTGTTTCACCAAATGTTGAAATTCCTAATTCTACCATCCCGTTTCCTCGCTATCTCTTTTAGTTTTAGGGTATTTTATCACTAATTAGTTTTATTTTCAATAAATTTGCTCATTAGAAAAAGTCTAGATGAACTAGACTTTCTTAGCTTATTCTACTGTTACTGACTTAGCAAGGTTACGTGGTTTGTCCACATCAAGGCCACGGTGGAGTGTTGCAAAGTAAGCGACCAATTGCGTTGGTACGACCATTGAGATTGGTGAGAGGTAAGGGTGTACGGTCGTAAGGACGATATCGTCTGTGTCTTTAGCAACATTTTCTTCTGCGATAGTGAGAACCTTGGCACCACGGGCTGCGACCTCTTGGATATTTCCACGAGTATGGTTGGCAAGGACTGGATCTGACAAGAGGGCCAAGACAGGCGTTCCTTCTTCAATCAAGGCAATGGTTCCGTGCTTGAGTTCTCCTGCCGCAAAGCCTTCACATTGGATGTAAGAAATCTCTTTTAGCTTAAGACTGGCTTCCATGGCTACATAGTAGTCTTGACCACGTCCAATGTAAAAGGCATTGCGAGTTGTTTCAAGAAGGTCACGAACCTTTGCATCAATGGTTTCTTTTTCAGAAAGAGTTGATTCGATAGACTGAGCTACGATTGACAACTCATGAACCAGATCAAAGGCTTGGGCTTTGGCATTGCCGTTTGCTTCTCCGACTGCTTTTGCAAGAAAAGCTAGAGCTGCGATTTGCGCAGTATAAGCCTTGGTTGATGCCACGGCAATTTCAGGACCCGCGTGAAGAAGCATAGTATGGTTGGCTTCACGTGATAGGGTTGAACCTGGAACGTTTGTCACTGTCAAGCTTGGAATGCCCATTTCATTAGCCTTAACCAAAACCTGACGGCTGTCAGCTGTTTCACCAGACTGGCTGATAAAGATGAAGAGTGGTTTTTTGCTGAGAAGTGGCATACCATAGCCCCACTCAGATGAAATTCCAAGTTCAACTGGTGTATCTGTCAGTTCTTCCAACATCTTCTTAGAAGCAAATCCTGCGTGGTACGATGTTCCAGCTGCAAGGATGTAAATGCGGTCTGCATCTTGAACAGCCTTGATGATAGCAGGGTCAACCACTACTTGACCTGCCTCATCTGTGTAGGCTTGGATAAGTTTACGCATAACCGTTGGTTGCTCATCAATTTCCTTGAGCATGTAGTAAGGGTAAGTTCCTTTACCGATATCTGACAAGTCGAGCTCAGCAGTATAGCTAGCACGCTCACGACTGTTACCATCATAGTCTTGAACTTCGACGCTATCAGCCTTGACGATTACCAACTCTTGGTCATGGATTTCCATGTATTGGTTGGTCTCACGAATCATGGCCATAGCATCTGAGCAGACCATGTTATAGCCTTCTCCAAGACCAATCAAAAGTGGCGATTTGTTCTTAGCGACATAGATGACATCTGGATTTTCAGAGTCAACCAAGGCAAAGGCATAAGAACCACGGATGATGTGAAGGGCTTTTTTGAAGGCTTCAAGAACTGACAAGCCATCTTCTTCAACAAATTTCCCAATCAAGTGAACAGCGATTTCTGTATCTGTTTGTCCCTTGAAGTGGTGACCTGCAAGGTATTCTTCCTTGATTTCAAGGTAGTTTTCAATGACCCCATTGTGGACCAAGACAAAACGTTCTGTCTCAGAGCGGTGTGGGTGAGCATTGTCTTCCGTTGGTTTCCCGTGAGTTGCCCAACGAGTATGTCCGATACCAGTTGTCCCCTCAACACCTGCTGTCTTGGCAGACAATTCTGCGATACGACCGACAGCCTTAACCAGGTGATTTTCAGCACCACCTAGGACAAAAATCCCCGCAGAATCATAGCCACGGTATTCGAGCTTTTCAAGCCCTTGAATCAAAATATCAGTTGCATTTGTGTTTCCAACAACACCAACAATTCCACACATAGTATATACGACACAGACCAGCTGTGCTTTCTCCTTAAATTGGTATAGTCTAATTCTCACTTTACGGAATCAGCAAAAACAGTATATACTTGTTTTTCTCACTTGTCAAGGATAAAAATTGGTATAGTTTTTCTATCTGGTGTTTTATCAAGATTTCACTTGATACCTGACAAGTCAGCATCAATTACTTATAATAAAAAGAGGAGGTATTTGCCATGTGGTTTTTCTTCGCACTTTTATCAGCTATCTTTGCAGCCTTAACGTCAATTTTAGCTAAGATTGGAATTGAGGGAGTTCCATCCAATCTAGCAACCGCTATTCGTACGGTCGTCGTCATTCTTATGGCCTGGGCCATGGTTTTCTTGACCAATAGTCAGACCGAAATTGTCAATATCAGTAGAAAAAGTTGGCTCTTTCTCATCTTATCTGGTTTGGCCACTGGCGCCTCTTGGCTCTGCTACTACAAGGCCTTGCAGATGGGCAGTGCAACTGAGGTATCTGCTGTCGATAAATTCAGTCTCGTCCTTACCCTCGTTCTAGCCTTTTTCTTCCTACAAGATATCCTGACGTTTAAAACAATTATTGGCTGTATCCTGATTACGATCGGGACCTTGGTGATGATATTGTAATAAAAAGTGAGATGAACGCCATCTCACTCTTTTTATTCTTAAAATCCATTATGGTCGCTGAGTTCTTTGAACCAGTGGCCTGATTTCTTCAGGCGACGTTCCTGTGTTTCCAAGTCAAGCTCAACCAGACCATAGCGATTTTTATAGCTGTTGAGCCATGACCAGCAGTCGATAAAGGTCCAGATTAAGTAACCCTTACAATTGGCTCCGTCTTCAATGGCACGGTGAAGTTCACGCAGATGTCCTTTGACAAAGTCGATACGATAGTCGTCCTGAATCATGCCATTCTCACGGAATTTATCCTCACCTTCAACACCCATGCCATTCTCTGTCAACATCCACTCAATATTGCCATAATTTTCCTTGATATTTTGAGCGATATCATAAATCCCCTGCTCATAGATTTCCCAACCGCGATGAGGATTGATTTTACGGCCCGGCATGATATAAGGCTCATAGAAATGTTCTGGCAAGAGTGGACTGTCTGGATGCTTGGCAAAACGTGGCGCCATAACGCGCAAAGGTTGGTAGTAATTGACTCCAAGAAAGTCCACTGTATGCTCCCGAATGAGTTCTAACTCTTCAACAGTGTACTCTGGCAGCAAATCATGCTCAGACAAGATTTCTACTAATTCTTCTGGATAAGCTCCCAAGACAGACGGGTCTAGGAAAGATTGGGCTTGGAAGAGATCCGCAATGCGCGCAGCCTTGACATCTGCGGTATGCTGACTACGTGGGTAGGCTGGTGTCAAGTTGAGGACAATCCCAATCTTAGAATCAGGCAAAATCTCATGACAAGCCTTAACCGCAAGACTACTAGCCAGTTGCGTATGATAAGCAACCTTAACCGCCGCTTTGGCATCCACCTTGTGAGGATAGTGAGCATCATAAAAATAGCCAAACTCCACAGGGACGATGGGCTCGTTAAAGGTAATCCATTGGTCCACCAAGTCACCGTAAGTCTCAAAACAAAAACGAGCATAGTCTTCGTAAGCCTTAATGGTTGCCTTGTTTTCCCAACCATCCCCATCTTCCTGCAGGGCAAAAGGCAGGTCAAAGTGATAGAGATTGACTAAGAGACGAATGCCCTTGGCCTTAATCGCTTCAAATACCTGACGGTAGAAAGCCACACCTTGAGGATTGACTTTTCCACGACCTTGCGGGAAAATACGAGACCACTGGATAGAAGTACGAAAGGCTGTATGCCCAGTCTCTACCAAAAGCTCAATATCCTTTTCCCAGTTTTCATAGAAGGTCGATGTTTTATCAGATCCAATCCCATTGTAGTAGCGGTTTGGCTCTACTTGATACCAATAATCCCAGAGATTATCTCCTTTACCATCACCTGGCACTCGTCCTTCTGTCTGTGGTCCAGAAGTGGAGGAACCCCAGACAAAATCCTTTGGAAATTTTAGCATAGCTTTACCTCTTCATTTACTCATTTTTCCCATTATACAGAAAAAACAAGGTAAAAACTAGTTACATTTTTGCCTTGTTTTTCTTCTGATTATAGTTTTATTTCTTGCTTAGGATTTCAAGGGTTTCGAGCAAGTTATCTGCGTGAACTTCAATTGTGTCACCAGTCGCCTTGATCTTGACTTCTACGATGCCATCGGCTGCTTTCTTCCCAACAGTGATACGGATTGGCAGACCAATCAAGTCGCTATCGCTAAACTTCACTCCGACACGTTCGTTACGGTCATCTGTCAAGACTTCGTAACCAGCGTCTATCAAGTTGGCTTCCAATTTTTCTGTCAAGGCTTGCGCTTCTTCATCTTTAACATTGACAGTAATCAAATGCACATCAAATGGTGCCAATTCTTTAGGGAAGTTAACTCCCCAAGCGTAACGGAATTCACCTTTAGGCGTTTTATTGACAAAGAGGCGAGCGTGTTGTTCCATAACTGCTGAAAGAAGACGGCTAACACCGATACCGTAACATCCCATGATGATTGGCACAGCACGACCATTTTCATCCAAAACATCTGCACCCATGCTTGCTGAGTAGCGAGTTCCGAGTTTGAAAATATGACCGATCTCAATACCACGCGCGAAGTTAAGAACGCCTTGTCCGTCTGGTGAAATTTCACCCTCACGAACTTCGCGGATATCCACGTATTCTGCAGTGAAATCACGACCTGGGTTCACACCCGTCAAGTGGTAGCCATCTTCGTTGGCCCCCACAACAGCATTGCGAACATCTTGTACCTTACGGTCTGCAATGATTTTCACATTTTCTGGCAAACCAACTGGGCCAAGCGAACCAAAGCCAGCCGATATAACATTTGCTACTTCTTCCTCGCTCGCAACATCAAAGAAATCTGCACCCAAGTGGTTTTTCAACTTAACTTCATTGAGTTGGTCATTTCCAACTAGAAGGGCTGCAACAAGCTCACCATCTGCCATGTAGAAGAGGGTTTTGATTGTTTGTTCTTCTGGGACATTTAGGAAGGCTGCGACTTCATCGATGGATTTTACACCTGGAGTTTCGACGCGAGTCACTTCTTCTTCAGCGACAACACGGTTGCTTGGTTTGTACTCGTTTGTTGCCATTTCTAAGTTAGCCGCATAGCTAGACTCACTTGAGTAGGCAATAGTGTCTTCACCAGAAACCATCCATTTGAGCAATTCTGCCTTGATTTCTTCTTGCACTTCTGCAGGAATTTCATCAAATGAGGCAACTGACTTGTCCAAAACAACCCAGCGGTCAAGGTCTGTACGAGCAGGAGTGATGGCCATAAATTCTTGGCTATCCTTACCACCCATGGCACCACCATCACCAATGATGGCCTTGAAGTCCAAGCCACTACGAGTGAAAATTCGTTCATAGGCCGCCTTGTACTCGTCATAAGTCACATCCAAACTATCGTAATTAGCATGGAAACTATAGCCGTCTTTCATGATAAATTCACGCGTACGGAGAAGTCCGTTACGTGGACGTTTTTCATCACGGTACTTAGGTTGAATTTGGTAAAGGTTAAGTGGTAATTGCTTGTAAGATTTGACAGAGTCACGAACAATAGCCGTAAAAGTTTCTTCGTGTGTCGGACCTAGGATAAAGTCTGACTTTTCACGATTTTTCAGTTTATAAAGGTCTTCACCATAGGTTTCATAACGACCTGATTCACGCCAAAGATCAGCACTGAGAAGGGCAGGAGCCAACATCTCCACCGCACCAATCTTATCAAACTCTTGGCGCATGATATTCTTAGCCTTTTCAATCACACGGTTAGCAAGTGGTAGGTAAGAATAAACACCTGCAGAAACTTGGCGAACATAACCAGCACGCAACATAAGGGCGTGGCTGATAACTTGAGCATCGCTTGGCATTTCGCGAAGTGTAGGGATTAGCATTTTACTTTGTTTCATAATATTCCTCGATTATCTAAAAGAAGAGTCGCATAATGTCATTCCAGGTTACAGCTAGCATCAAGACAACCATGATAACTACACCAGCCATGGTGACATAGGTTTCAATTTCTTGTTTAAGGGGTTTACGGCGGATAGCCTCTAGGATATTGAGCACAATCTTTCCACCATCCAAAGCCGGGATCGGAATCAAGTTAAAAATTCCAATATTGATGGAAATCATGGCTAGGAAGTAGAGGACATTCTCAATTCCATTTTTAGCAGCATCGCTACTTGCCTTAAAAATGGCAACGGGACCGCCGAGTTTGTTCAAATCTGGATGGAAAATCAAGTTTTTCAGAGCCGAAAGGATGCGGAGCCCAGAGTCAGCAGCGTTTGTAAATCCACCAACAAACATGGATAGAAAGTCTGACTTGACCCCCGGTTGAACTCCGAGAATATAGCGTCCTTGATTTTCTTCTGGAGTCACAGTGACTTGTTTTTCGCTACCATTTTCAGAAATGGTCACATCTAAGGTCGGGGCAGTCTTGTCCTTGGTATCTGCTTCCACAGCCTGGGTCAAGTCTTGCCAATTCTTAACCTCATGCGAGCCGACCTTGGTGATTTGAGCTGTCTCAGCTACGCCCACCTTAGCCAAAGCTCCTTCTGGCATGACATGAAAGAGATTGGTCTGAGTATCTCTAACACCGCCCTGCAAAAAGATCAAGATCCAAAAAACAACAACACCTAAGATAAAGTTATTCATAGGACCTGCAAAGTTGGTGATGAGCTTGCCCCAGATAGAAGCATTTTGATACTGTACATCCAGAGGAGCGATGCGCACTTCGGTTCCATCTTCTTCAACAACCGTTGCATCATGATCCACTGTAAAAGTCTTTTCTTCTTCCAGGACCAAACCCTTGATAAAGAGCTTGTCTTCAAAGTCAAACTGAGTTACCTGCATAGGAAGAGCCGTTTGATCCAACTTCTTCCCTGAGAGGTTAATCCGTTTGACCTTACCATCATCAGCAAGTGTTAAACTGACTGGAGTTCCTGTCTTGATTTCTGTCGCATCATCACCCCAGCCTGCCATACGAACATAGCCTCCTAGAGGAAGGATTCGAATGGTATAAGCAGTGCCATCCTTACCGATATGGGAAAAAATCTTGGGCCCCATACCAATGGCAAATTCACGAACTAGAATGCCTGATTTCTTGGCAAAATAAAAATGTCCAAACTCATGCACCACCACAATAATCCCAAAAACGAGGATAAAGGTTAGCAATCCAATCATTCAATATTCCTTTCTTTAAAACAGGCCAAATAAGTGCATCATTGGAAACACAATCAGCATGCTGTCAAAGCGATCCAACACACCACCATGTCCAGGGATAAATTTGCCAGAATCCTTGACACCGAAATGGCGTTTCATGGCACTTTCAATCAAGTCACCAAACTGACCTGCCACACTGAAGAAGGCAGCAAAGAGACTCATTCTATAAATCCCATAAGGAAGAGCAACTGTGCTGTCCACTAACATGAAAATCACTGTTATCAGTACCGCACCTAGAATACCACCGACAAATCCCTCAATACTCTTATTAGGAGAAACTCTTGGTGCCAACTTATGTTTACCAAAATTCATCCCTGTCAGGTAGGCTGCGCTATCTGTCGCCCAAACGATAAAAAGGGCCAAAAGTACCTTGTCAAAACCTGCCACCCGAGCATCTAGTAAGGCATTAAAACCAAAACCAACATAAAAGCTCACAGCAATTGGAAAAGCGGCATCTTCAATCGTATAGTTTTTACTGAAAACGGTCGTCCCTAGCATTATGGTAATCAAAACACTGTAGGCAACCACATTCCCATCAACAGGCAAAAATGTTAGGTAATTTTCTAAAGGAACTGTGAGAGCGAAGGTCGCAAAAAGAGTCAAAGCACCCTCAATGGTCATAGTCTTTAGCCCCTTCATGTGCAAGAGTTCATGGACGCCTAGCATCGCTAACAAGCCAATCCCTATCTGCAACAAGAGCCCACCCGCAAACAAGACTGGAAGGAAAATGGCCAGGGCCAATACCGCAAACAATGTTCTCTTTTGTAAATCCTTGGTCATATCTTCTCCTAAACTCCTCCAAAACGGCGATTGCGATGGTTAAAAGCAGCAATAGCTTCCTGCAAGGCTGCTTCATCAAAATCAGGCCACAAGGTATCCGTAAAGTAAAGCTCACTATAGGCTGCTTGCCATGGCAAGAAATTACTTAAACGCAACTCACCACTCGTACGAATAATCAAGTCCGGATCTCGCAAATCCTTTGGCAGGTGTTGCGTGAAAAGATAGTCCCCAATCATATCTTCTGTGATGTCACCAGGGTTGATTTTAGCATCTAGAACATCTTGAGCCAAGCCCTTAAGAGCCTGCGTAATTTCAGCACGACCACCATAGTTAAGCGCAAAATTGAGAATCAAGCCTGTATTGTTCTTGGTCAACTCCTCTGCTTTTTTCAAAGATTCAAAAGTCGGCTTAGGCAGACGGTCTGTCTCCCCAATCATCTGAATCTTAACGTTATTTGCGTGCAATTCAGGGACGTAGTTGTCATAAAACTCAACGGGCAAGTTCATGATAAACTTGACTTCTTGATCTGGGCGTGTCCAATTCTCCGTTGAA
>NZ_AJQY01000042.1:0-9282 GCF_000296875.1 Streptococcus sp. GMD1S
TCACACCTACATCCAGATCATCTGGGAGGAGCTAGTTTCTTTCCTCGTGCAACCTTTATCTTGACAAAAGAAGTATATGAAGTCTACCAAAAACCCAAGTTGAAAGACCTGATTTTCAAGGAGTTTTTACCAGCTTCTTTTGAGAAAAATCTAACCATTATCAGAGCTGACCAGCAAGTTTCAACTTTTCCCTATCGTCCGATTTGTGATCTTTTCGGAGATGGCAGTATCCTAGTAGCCTCTGTTGACGGGCATGCTAGGGGGCAAGCCTGTCTATATTTTCCAGACCTTAATCTCCTCATTGCAGCGGACCTCTGTTGGGGAATTGACCTCTTACCTTACACCAAGCAGATGCACCTGATTCCTTCCTTGGTCCAGGATAATAGGGCCGACTATATCAGGGGGACAGAGTTTCTGGAGGAAGTCTTAAAGGCCGGTATTGAGGTAGTTGTTAGTCATGATCCTGTAGAAAGGATAGAGTCAATCTTACATGAAAAAAATAACCTTTCTTAAAACCTTTATCCAAACTCGTTGGCTTCATCATTTCAAATCTCGAGAAGCTGTAGAAAACTATCAGAAAAAGCAATTAGCCAACTATATGGACTTTTTAAAGCGAGAGTCTCCCTACTTTAAAAATGGGATTCCTAGCAACTTTGACCATATGGACAAGGCTTTTATGATGGAACATTTTAATGAGCTCAACACCCAAGGAGTGGATAGAGATGAAGCCTTATCCTTAGCTATTGAAAGTGAGAAGACCCGTGACTTCACTGAACTTAAAGGGGAAGTAGCCGTCGGTCTGTCTTCAGGGACGTCTGGACATCGGGGGCTCTTTATCACAACAGAGAAAGAGCGAAGTATGTGGGCTGCAGCTATCTTGGCAAAGATGTTGCCCAAGGGTCAGCTTTTTGGACACCGCATCGCCTTTTTCCTGAGAGCTGATAATGAACTCTATCAGACCATCAATACGGCGCTCATTCGTCTAGAGTATTTTGATATTTTCAAACATACAGATGAGCATATCGAGCGACTCAACAACTATCAACCAACGATTATTGTGGCGCCAGCCTCGATGTTGATTGAATTGAGCAAGCGTCTCAAGGATGGAGAGTTAGCTATTCACCCACAAAAAATCGTTTCGGTGGCGGAAATCTTGGAAGATAGTGATAGGGGACGGATCGCAGAAGCCTTTTCACTATCCATCATTG
Source organism: Streptococcus sp. GMD1S (assembly GCF_000296875.1). Classification (GTDB taxonomy): domain Bacteria; phylum Bacillota; class Bacilli; order Lactobacillales; family Streptococcaceae; genus Streptococcus. The sequence continues at coordinate 1,209 of NZ_AJQY01000042.1, forward strand.
ACCAAGTTTATCAGGCGACAGAAGGTTTCCTAGCCTGCACTTGCTCAGCTGGAAATCTACATCTCAACGAAGACATTATCTTTGTGGAAAAGCAGTATCTAGATGACCGCCGTTTTTATCCAGTGATTACGGACTTTAAGCGAAGTAGTCAGCCTGTTTATCGCTACCAGCTCAATGATATCTTGGTTGAAAATCCGGAGCCTTGTCCCTGTGGCTCCTACTATACACGGATTGACAAGGTCGAAGGACGCTCTGATGATATCTTCTACTTTGAAGGGCAGAATGGGGGACAGGTAACCATCTATCCAGACTTTATCAGGCGTTGCATCCTCTTTGTGGAGAATGTAGGAGATTACCAAGTTAAGCAACATTCCGAGAAATTAGTGGAAGTTTGTTTAAGCCGACGAGATGAGGACGTAGAGACAGCAATTTTAGCACAGTTCCAACTCTTGGCCCAGCAAAAAGAGTTCATAGTTCCTCAAATCCAATTTTCAGATTATCACTGGGATACTAGCCGTAAACTCAAACGAATCCAACGTTTATGAAAGGATAAAAGACAATGACAGAAGTAAAAAGACATGTAGAAATCGCAGGTTATGGTGTTTGCCTTCCCAAGCATACCGTCCAATTCAAAGACCAGACCCGTTATCGTGTAGTTGAAAATGAAGAAACGCAACTCGACTTGGCAGAGGTAGCGATTCAGCGTGCGCTTGAACATGCAAATTTAGATATTAAAGATATCGATTGCCTTGTATCAGCTAGTGCAGTTGGAGTTCAGCCTATTCCTTGTACTGCTGCCTTGATTCATGAGCGCGTGGCAAAAGGACTCTCTATTCCAGCTATGGATATCAATACGACCTGTACCAGCTTTATTTCTGCTCTATCGACTATGTCCCACTTGATCGAGGCGGGCGAATACAATCGTGTCTTGATTGTGTCTAGTGAGGTTGGTAGTTTAGGGCTCAATCCCAAGCAGAAAGAAAGTTTTGAACTCTTTAGTGATGGGGCAGCAGCCTTTATTTTCCAAAAAAGTCATCAGGAAAAAGGGGTCATTGCTAGTCTCCAACGTACTTGGTCAGAAGGGGCTCACGATACGGAGATTCGTGGAGGTCTGACTTCTTTTCAACCAAAAGAGTACTCTGAAGCGACGAAGACCAACTATATGTTTGACATGAAGGGGAAGAAAATCCTCCTCTTGTCTGCTCGTAAAATCCCAGTCATGTTTGAAGAGTTTCAAGAAAAAACACAGCTAGCCTTGGCAGACGTGGACTATATCATTCCTCACCAAGCAAGTCGTGCTCTTCCTTTGGTCATGGAAAAACTAGGTGTGGCTGAGGATCAGTACCTCAATCTCGTCACTGACTATGGAAATATGGTGTCAGTCTCTGTACCGTTTGGCTTGGCTTATTCTTTGGAGCATGGACTTATCAAGGAGGGAGATGTCGTCTACCTTATGGGGACTGCAGCTGGTATGACGGTCAATATGTTGGCTTTGAAATTGTAATAATCATCTAAACACGGAACGACTGGAACTTGAGCAAAGGTAAAAGGTTGCCATCTACCCCTGAACTGAGGTATACTAGTAGAAACATTAATTTATCAAGCAGTTAAGGAGAATGTTAGAAAAGGAAGGGGATGTATGACAGCTAGAAAAATGCAGCTACTCATGTCAAAATATGGTTTTAGTATTACCATCATGTTGGCAGAGTTGTTTATCGTCTTTGGTTTATTTCTCTATCTTGGGCAAATGGCTCCAATTGTCTGGATTATCCTAGTCATTTTAGTGAGCTTAGCGACTATTGTATCGATTGTTAATCGATCTATGAATCCTGAGAGTAAGGTAACATGGCTATTAGTAGCCTTTGTGCCAGTGTTTGGTCCCTTACTCTATATCATGTTTGGAGAGCGTCGTTTATCTAAAAAAGAAATGAAGCAGCTAAAGCAGCTCCAATCAATGGTTGATCGAGAGGACAATAGCAGAGCTCTCCGTTTGGAGTTAAAAGAGCAAGACAAGTCGGCTTATGGCGTTATCAAATCTCTCCTCAGCATGGACACGAATGCCGATGTCTATGATCGAACGGATACACGATTTTTTGCATCTGGTGAAAGCATGTGGCATCAGATGCTAGAGGATCTCAGGAAAGCGGAGAAATTTATCTTTCTTGAGTACTATATCATCGAAGAAGGCTTGATGTGGAACAGTATTTTAGAGATTTTGGAAGAAAAGGCTGCTCAAGGAGTAGAAGTTAAGCTCCTCTACGACGATATTGGATGTATGGCAACCTTGCCTGGGGATTATACCATCCAGCTTCGTAGCCGAGGGATTGAAGCCTATAAATTTAACAAGGTGATTCCACGCTTGACTGTTGCTTATAACAACCGTGATCACCGTAAAATCATGGTTATCGATGGGCAGATTGCCTATACAGGTGGTGTCAATCTAGCAGACGAGTATATCAACCATATCGAACGCTTTGGTTATTGGAAGGATAGCGGTATTCGTCTGGATGGACCGGCAGTTAAAGCTTTTACCAGACTCTTTTTATCTGCCTGGTATATCAACCGTGGAGAGATTAGTGATTTTGACCAATACCATCTCGAAAATCAGCCCAAAGATGGGATGGGGCTCTGTATTCCCTATAGTAGTGGGCCAAAACCCATCTACAGAGCTCAAGTTGGAAAAACGGTTTACCAAAATCTTATCAATCAAGCTACAGATTACGTCTATATCACGACTCCCTATCTGATTGCTGACTACGATCTAACTGAAAGTATCAAAAATGCAGCTCTGAGAGGGGTAGATGTGCGAATTGTGACACCGTGTATCCCAGATAAGAAGGTTATTCAGTTAGTTACTCGAGGAGCCTATCCAGACTTGTTATCTGCGGGGGTTCGTATTTATGAGTACAGTCCGGGATTCCTTCATAGCAAGCAAATGCTTGCGATGGAGAGGCAGCTACTGTGGGGACCATCAATTTTGACTATCGTAGCTTGCTCCACCACTATGAAAATGCCGTCTTACTTTATAGAACGCAGTCCATCATCGATATTGAAAGGGACTTCGAAGAGATTTTTAAAGTTTCTCAAGAAATTTATCCTCACACTATCAAAACAAGCTGGTATCAAAGCCTAATCAAGGAAATTGTCCAGTTGTTTGCACCTATGCTCTAACTATCCATCAAGATCTAGCCCAAGGCTGGATCTTATTTTTGTCTTCTTACGAATAGATAAGTAAAGGAGAAAACCATGCTTAATCTAGAAGATGATGATTTTATCAGAGAGTATAGAAACAGTCGATTCCACCGTTTTCGTGAAATCGAACGCTTTGCGCTATTGGATAAGAAATTCAGCAAATATCAATCCCAAGCTGACATTCCTGTAAGATTTTGATATACTAAAACAGATAAACTTAGAGGAGAAATTGAATGAACGTATACGGGAAAATAGATGAGAAACAAGAAGAATCTCATTACCAAGACTGGTCAGTGCCAGAAAAACGAGAAGGAGCTCCCATTCCCTTTTTTAGTATTTTGCTTTGGAGTTTAGTGGCCACAGCCATTTCGGTTGCCCTGCCTTTTATTTTTGGTTTAATCAGTCCGCAACAAACCCAGGATCTTTATACCGGTTGGGCCTTGCATCAAAATGGTCAAATGTATACAGATTATTTTGGGACGGAGGGATTGCTCTATTATGTGCTAACCTACCTTTTTCAAGGCAGTATTCTGATTGCTTTGGTTGAGTGGTTGGCTTTGTTTGGAGCAGGTGTTTTTCTTTTTAAGGCTGCGGATACTCTTGTCGGCCAAGAAAATGAAGCGAAGCGAGTTGTCTTTATTCTATACTTGCTTGTAGCGGGCCTCGCTTTTGGTGGCGGTTATGCTCTCTTGCTAGCCCTGCCTTTCCTATTTTATTCATTGAGTATCGTTACAAATTATCTAGCTTTTCCAAAGGATGATAAAGGATTTGTACGAGTGGGGATGAGCCTTGCTCTCGCTTTCTTCCTTGCGCCAATCCCAACCGTCTTGTTTGCGGCTGTACTGGCCTTGGGCATCATCGGCTATAATCTAGCTAAAGGTCACTTTGTTCATGGCTTATATCAGTTCTTTGCGTCAGCCCTAGGATTTTCACTCTTATTCTATCCTTTAGGCTACTATACAGTGTGGACAGGTAGTTTTGGAGATGCCATTAGCCAGACCTTGTATCCGGTAAATACTCTTAGCCTCTTTTCAAATTCGCATTTGCTTGAAAATGCAGCCTTCTACGGTTTGCTTGCTATTGGATTAGGTTCCCTTGTCTTGCTCTTTACAGGCTTGTTCCAGTCAAAACCAGCCAAGCAATATGCCCTCTCAATTGCTGCTAGCTTGGGATTGTTGGTTTCTTTGGGAATCTTGATTCTCTCCAAAGAACCTATCAACGGTACTCGTCTTGTGGTGCTAATTCCTTTCTTGGTCTTGCTCCTTCTGACAGGAATCAAGGAAGATGTTTCGGATGGAGGCGGTCGTCGTAGAAGAAGACGTGAGAAACAAACTTCTTTCCTTAAAGGAAATTTCTATCTACCACTGATTGCCCTTGCCTACCTTATTGTTCTTCCTATCGTGAGTCGCTACCTTTCGCACCCAGCGACTTATCAGGAGAGAGACCGTCTTGCTAGCGTGGTTAAACAACAAACGAGTTCTGAGGATCGTGTCTATGCTTGGGATGATCGTCCTGATTTCTACCGTACCAGTGAGCGCTTGGCGCCAACTTCTCTATCAACTCCAACACTCTATACTGCAAGCGATGAAAATAAAACTAAACTGATGAATGATCTGAAAGAGAATCAACCGAAGATGATTGTGGTCAATCAAAAAGTTGCCTTGTGGTCAGATGTAGAGAGCTGGCTCAGTGAAAACTATGAGCTTGTTCAGACAGATACTAGCGAGTTCAAACTTTATAAATCCAAATAACAAAAAATCAATATCTTGTGGAATTTTAAAATTTTTAGGATTTTTAACACAAGATATTGATTTTTATTTTTAGAGTGGTATAATACTTCATAGAACAACATTTTAGAAAAGAGCATGGATATGATTGTATTAGAAGAAAAGCTTGCAACCGTTCCCACCTTGTTCGTTGAAAAACGAGATGGTAGACGTGTGGTGTTTGATGTAGACAAGATTGACAAGGCTCTCCACAAGGCGGCGGAAAAGGTTATGGACGTTACGCCTCTAGTAGAAAAACGCCTAAATGGTCTAGTTGAAAGAATCGTGACTGAAATTCACAGTCGCTTCCCTCAAGGTGTCAAGATTTACGAAATTCAAAATGTCGTAGAACATGAACTCCTTGAAGCCAAAGAGTATGCGCTGGCTGAGGAGTATATCACTTATCGGACACAAAGGGATTTTGAGCGCTCAAAAGCGACAGATATAAACTTTAGTATCCATAAACTGCTCAATAAAGATCAAGCAGTTGTCAATGAAAATGCCAATAAAGACAGTGATGTCTTTAATACTCAGCGTGATTTGACAGCAGGGATTGTTGGGAAATCAATCGGGCTGCAAATGCTTCCTAAGCACGTAGCTAATGCTCACCAAAAAGGGGATATCCACTATCATGACTTGGACTACAGCCCCTACACTCCGATGACCAACTGCTGTTTGATTGATTTTAAAGGCATGTTGGAAAATGGTTTTAAGATTGGAAATGCAGAGGTAGAGAGTCCCAAGTCTATCCAGACTGCGACAGCTCAAATTTCACAAATCATCGCCAACGTTGCTTCTAGCCAGTACGGGGGCTGCTCAGCTGACCGTATTGATGAAGTCTTGGCGCCTTATGCAGAGAAGAATTACCAAAAGCACCTCAAGGATGCGGAAGAGTGGGTCTTGCCCGAGAAACGTGAAGATTACGCTTGGAAGAAAACCCAAAAGGACATCTACGATGCCATGCAATCTCTTGAGTATGAAATCAACACTCTCTTCACTTCAAATGGACAAACACCTTTTACTTCGCTCGGTTTTGGTCTAGGAACTAGTCGTTTTGAACGGGAAATTCAAAAAGCTATCTTGACCATTCGTATCAAGGGGCTTGGTTCAGAACACCGCACAGCCATCTTCCCTAAACTCATCTTTACGCTTAAAAGAGGACTTAACTTAGAGGAAGGTTCACCTAACTACGACATCAAACAGTTGGCCCTCGAGTGTGCAACCAAGCGGATGTACCCAGATGTTTTGTCCTATGATAAGATTATCGAACTGACTGGTTCTTTCAAGGTTCCTATGGGTTGTCGCTCCTTCCTCCAAGGATGGAAAGATGAGAATGGTGTCGAGGTCAATTCAGGTCGGATGAATCTAGGTGTTGTGACGGTCAATTTGCCTCGTATCGCCCTCGAGTCTGAAGGGGATCTGAATAAGTTTTGGGAAATCTTCAACGAACGTATGAACATCGCAGAAGATGCTCTGGTTTACCGTGTTGAACGGACCAAGGAAGCAACACCAGCGAATGCCCCTATCCTCTATCAGTACGGAGCCTTCGGTCGCCGTCTCGGAAAAGAAGAAAGTGTTGATCAGCTCTTTAAGAATCGCCGTGCGACAGTTTCGCTGGGCTACATCGGTTTGTATGAAGTGGCGACGGTCTTCTTTGGTAATAGCTGGGAAAGCAATCCTGAAGCCAAGGAATTCACGCTTGACATCATTCGTGATATGAAACGACGTGTGGAAGAGTGGTCAGATCAATATGATTACCATTTCTCTATCTACTCAACACCATCCGAAAGTTTGACGGACCGTTTTTGTCGTTTGGATACAGAGAAGTTCGGCTCTATTCCTGACATCACGGATAAGGAATACTACACCAACTCGTTCCACTACGATGTCCGGAAAAATCCAACACCGTTTGAAAAATTAGACTTTGAGAAAGTTTATCCAGAAGCAGGTGCGTCAGGTGGTTTCATCCATTATTGTGAGTATCCAGTTCTTCAACAAAATCCTAAAGCCTTGGAAGCTGTTTGGGACTATGCCTATGACCGTGTCGGTTATCTAGGGACCAATACTCCGATTGATCGTTGCTACAAGTGCGACTTTGAAGGGGATTTTGAACCAACTGAGAGAGGATTTGCTTGTCCCAACTGTGGCAATAGCGACCCTAAAACAGTAGATGTGGTCAAACGTACGTGTGGTTATCTGGGAAATCCTCAAGCACGTCCGATGGTTAACGGACGCCACAAGGAAATCGCTGCGCGTGTCAAACACATGAACGGTTCAACTATTAAAACAGCAGGACATGAAGTAACAAATTAGAAGGAAATGGAATGGGGAAATACCAATTAGACGATAAGGGACGCGCACAAGTGACCCGTTATCACGAGAAACACTCGAAAGGTGGAACAGGTAAAAAAGAACGCTTGCTCAACCTCAGAGAACAGTTTTTAAACAAGAACAAGAAAAAATAAAAGTGAGAGTCTGCTCTCACTTTTCTCTTAGGTGGGAGGGGAATATGGAACTACGCAGACCGATATTGGCAGATAAAGAAACAGTTTTAGAGATGATGGCAGAGTTTGAACAAGCACAGTCCCCTCATGATGGTGGGTTTTGGAACGCCAACAATTTTGTTTATGAAGAGTGGCTAGAAGAAAATCTTCAAGCGGAAGCGGGATTCAATATTCCTGAAAACTGGGTTCCTGCTATCCAGCTGGTTAGTTTTGACGTAGCAGGCCAGGCTCTTGGCTTTCTCAACCTTCGTCTCCGATTAAATGACTACTTACTAGAAAATGGGGGCCATATCGGCTATTCCATCCGCCCCTCTGAAAGAGGTAAGGGTTATGCCAAAGAAGCCCTCAGACAAGGCCTGCAAGTTGCCAAGGAGAAGAACATCAAAAAAGCACTTGTGACCTGTAGTACGGAAAATCCTGCTAGTAGGGCGGTGATTGTGGCAAACGGCGGGGTGTTTGAGGATGTTCGCAATGGCGTAGAACGTTACTGGATAGATTTGGAGTAAAAGGATGACATGGAATACACCAAAACCAGGTGAATGGAAAAGTGAGGAACTTAGCAAAGGGCGGATCATTGATTATAAGGCCTTTAACTTTGTCGATGGAGAAGGT